>PXAP01000084.1 GCA_003567115.1 Bacteroidota bacterium | reverse complement strand
GATGTAAAAAAAAATAATCAATCCGGTTAAAATACTTTTCTAACCATAACCCGCATTAAGCCGGGATAAAGCCATAAATATAACATCATTTATAAAATTATTACCTGCCAGATCATAAAAAACAGTTCACAAATAAAATATCAGAAAAAATATGACACCAAAATCCACAGGTAAAAGTACTTACCATTTAATGTCGCAGATTCACAATTTCCAGGACTTGCAATTGATCATTTTTTTCTATATTTAACCTCCCATCATTTATAAAGCATATGATAAAACACCTGGTAGTTAGCGGTCATAAGCTTGCCTATCAATGGATTAACAATAACTCCTGTAATCCGGAAAAACCGGTAATAATATTCCTGCATGAGGGTCTCGGCTGCATGAAATTGTGGAAGGATTTTCCGCTTAACCTTTGCCGTATGACCGGTTGCAGGGGACTGATGTATGACCGTTACGGTTACGGCCGGTCAGATAAAATTGAGGAGCCCCGCGAAAACGATTTTCTTTATGAAGAAGCTGCCTCGGTCTTGCCGGAGTTACTGGCAAAACTTGGCGTCTCAGAACCTGTGATGCTTTTCGGGCACAGTGACGGCGGCACTATTTCTCTTATATTCTCGGCACTTTATCCCGGCAGAACAGCAGCCATGGTTGCCGAATCCTCACATATCTTTATGGAGCAGGTTACCTTACGGGGAATAAAACAGGCAATTAATGATTATAAACACAACGGACTCAGGGAAAAACTGAAAAAATACCACGGAGAAAAAACCGATTCCATGTTTTACAGCTGGGCTAATGTCTGGACTTCGGAAGAAACAGCCGGCTGGAGCATTGAACTTATCCTGCCGGAGATAACATCGCCGGTACTGGCTATCCGGGGAGAGAATGACCAGTATGGCACCGCTTTGCAGACGGAGACCATCAGCTCACACGTAAACGGTCACGGCAAAGTTCTTCATATACCCGGATGCGGCCATATCCCTCATCATGAGAAAAGAGAAACCGTTCTGAAGCACACCGCCGAATTCTTTGCTTCGCAATTTGAGCTGGTATAGAGCCAGTATGGAACAATACGATTATCAGACAATAAAAAACAAATCGAAGGGTCTTTTCAGGGACAGGGGCAGCAAATTCCTTGCCTTTGCCTATCCCGTATACACTGAAGATGAGATAAGAGAAATACTGGATTACCTGCGCCGTGAATACCATGATGCACGGCACCACTGCTATGCCTGGAGGCTTGGAGCAGGAAAAGAGCTTTTAAGGGCAAACGACGACAAAGAGCCCTCCGGTACGGCAGGCAGGCCTGTTCTGGGGCAAATAGAGAAGCATAGTCTCACCAATATCCTGATAGTAGTTGTCAGGTACTTCGGCGGCACGCTGCTGGGCAGAGGTGGACTGATAAATGCTTACCGTTCGGCTGCTGCTGATGCCATTGCAAACTCTGATATAATAACCAGGACCGTTGACCAACTGTTAAGGATTAAATTCCCGTACACTGCCATGAACAAAGTTATGAGAGTGCTTAAAGAAGAGCAGGCAGAGCAGCTTGGGCAGGAGTTTGACAAAGACTGCACCATAAAGGTAGGCATACCCCGGAAAAAATGTGAAAAGCTTACCGGAAGGCTGAATATGATCGAACAGGTAACCATCAGGAAGTTATCAATAAATTATTAACACCTGTTTTTTGCGTGCAGGTTCTTGCTTATTTTTACTGTATAACCTAAAAATCCAATCCGTGCAAAACAGAAGCCTCATATCGATCAACGATTATTCGAAGGAAGAGATCCTTCACGTGCTTGACCTGGCAGGCGAGTTTGAGCAGAACCCCTCCCGGGACATTCTCAAAGACAAAGTCATTGCCACCCTCTTTTTTGAACCCTCCACCAGAACCCGCCTTAGCTTCGAAAGCGCTGTGAACCGGCTTGGAGGGAAAATCATAGGATTCACCGACTCAGCCTCCTCGAGCTCCATCAAGGGAGAGTCCCTCAAAGACACCATCAAAACAGTAAGCAATTACAGTGACCTTATAGTAATGCGACATCCCATTGAAGGAAGTGCAAGGTATGCCAGCGAAGTGGCCATGGTACCGGTTATCAATGCCGGCGACGGGGCCAATCAGCACCCTACCCAGACACTGCTCGACCTCTACTCCATAAGAAAGACCCAGGAGTCACTCGATAACCTGAACCTGTTCATAGTCGGCGACCTGAAATACGGCCGTACGGTACACTCGCTGATTATGGCCATGGCCCATTTCAACGCCACCTTCTGGTTCATATCACCAAAAGACCTGCGTATTCCACTCGAATATAAGCTTTTTTTGGATCAGCGGGGACTGAAATACTATGAGCAGAGAGATATCAGTGATGTTGTATCTGAAGCAGACATAATCTATATGACCAGGGTGCAGAAAGAGCGCTTTTCCGATCCCATTGAATACGAGAGGATAAAAAACGCCTATGTACTGAAGAGCAACATGTTGCAGGATACAAGAAAAACCATGAAGATACTTCACCCCCTGCCCCGGGTAAGTGAGATCAGCACCGATGTTGATGATAGTGAGAAAGCCTATTATTTTATACAGGCACTTAACGGGGTATATACCCGCCAGGCAATTATATCATTGATCCTGGGATTAAAAAACTGAAAAGTCATGGAAAAAAATATCAAACAACTCCTGGTAAGCGCCATCAAAAACGGCACGGTGATAGATCATATACCCGCAAACAACCTCTTCAGTGTTATCAATATCCTGGGGCTTTATAATATTGACAATCAGATCACCTTTGGCACCAACCTGGAAAGCAAGAAGCACGGCAGAAAGGCAATCGTGAAAATATCAGACAAGTTTTTCGTTGATGATGAAATTAACCGCATTGCACTGGCTGCCCCGGAGGCGAAACTCAATATTATAAGAAACTACCAGGTAGATGAAAAAAGAAAAGTAACAGTGCCCGATGAATTCTCCGGAATAGTCAAATGCGTTAACCCCAAATGCATTACCAACAATGATGAGGTAAAACAAAAGTTCAGGGTGATATCAAAAAAGGAGGTTTCGCTCAAGTGCCATTACTGTGAGAAGATAACCGACCAGGAGCACATGGTATTTATTTAACCTGTTATTCAAGCTGTTATTTGGAATTCAATCCGGAACCATGAATATTTCATGCAGTTTTTATCCATGATAACTTCCTGTATTTATTTTCAGCGGAGTGTCAGGTTTCAGGGAGTCCGGAATTCATTTTAATTCCGGAATTTCAGGGTTCCGGAGTTTTGCCCCTTCTACCTGATCCGGTTGTATGACCTGACCAGCAGTTCATCCTTCCCGATATTCCTTATTGCAAGATAGGTCAGTATAACTGCCACAAGGGGAAATACCACCGGTATTTTAAAGTACGTTTCTACTTCAATATCCCTGGTAGCGTGGTATAAATAGAAAAAGAAGAGAGCATAAAAACCTAACTGTAAAATCAGATTGAATACGCTTAATCGTATCTGCAATATTCTCCTTTTATATAGAAAAATGGTGAGCAAACTAACAAAACCTATAACAAAAACCAAAAACCGCAGGGGTAAAACAGATTGAACCAGGCGGGCATCCTCCCCCATTCCCTCATATATCCCGTGCAGATCAAAGCGGTAATACCGGTCATCAGCATCAACCATCTCCACAAACGGGAAAAATATCATTGAAAACATTATCGCTGCTGCAAGAAAAAGATAAATTGTCTGAACTCGCTGTATCATAATATTCAAATTATTTATTCACTTATTTGCGTCCGATGTGCACTATGTGCAAGATGCCCCGATGCGTCCATTACCCATTTGCTCCATTACTCCATTGCCCCGATGCGTCCATTGCCCATTTGCTCCATTCCCCTTTTGTTCTATTGCTCCTTTGCTACTTTACTCCTATGTGTCCGTTGCCCCGATGCTCTATTTTTCCATTTCTCCAATTTCCCTTTGCAGTCAAATTGAATAGCACCTGCCACCCCGCTGCAATCAGCAGGCAAAGCACCCGCAGTATTTCAAAGATAAAGATAAAAAATAAAATGCGGTCCCTGTAAAATGAAATTCGAATAACACTCACAAGCTTTTTTGAATTATATTTATCTTTGTAAGGATAAATTACTAAAATGCGATTTGAATTCGATAAAGAGAGAGCCGGAAAAACAAGGAAAAACATGGTATAGATTTTAATGAAGCCCGGAAATTATGGAAAAAAAGGATATACGCGCACTTATACATCTGCTTGACGACCCTGACAACGAGGTGAGTGATGTGGTAACCGGCAACCTCAGGAAACTGGGAACAGAGATCATACCCGATCTTGAAAACGCCTGGGAAACGACCATGGATCAGCATTACCAGCAAAAGATAGAGAATATTATCCGCGACATTCAGTTCAGAAACGTAAAAAACAAATTAACCGCCTGGAAAGAGTCGGGAGCAGAAAATCTGCTTGAAGGAGTATGCTGGTTAGCCAGGTACCAGTACCCCGATCTTGAAACAAAAGAGGTTAAGCAGGCCATTCAGTCTGTTTCCAGGGATATCTGGCTCGAGCTGAACAACAGGCTAACGGCGCTGGAGAAAGTCAGGATAATAAACCATTTCATATTTGATGTACATAAATTTTCCAAAAGCAAAAAAAATATATCCTCACCCCGCAATTCTTACATAAACCTGGTACTGGAAAGTAAAAAGGGAAATCCCGTTTCCCTGGGAGTAATATATCTTTTGGTTGCACAAACACTTGATATTCCCATCTACGGAGTCAACCTCCCCAAAATATTCTTACTGGCATATATGGATGACCGGTCTGTAATTAAAAAGAGAACCTCCCGTGAGGAGGTTCTCTTCTATATCAATCCCTCTCTGAAAGGCGCAGTACTGGGCAGAAAGGAGGTCGACCACTACCTGTCACAACAAAAACTGGTGCCGCAGGAATCCTATTACCGGCCCTGCTCCAACGAGGCTATAATTGAGAGGCTATTGCTCAACCTGATCTATTCTTATGAAAAGGCCGGACAACCCGATAAACTTGAAGATCTGAGGGAGCTGTTGAAAATCTTCAAACAGGAGTGAATTAAATCTACCGTAACCGGCAAATAAAAATTTACATTTTCCAGCAAACCCCCAATGCACATTTTTCAGTAAGCCCTATACACGTTTTTCAGCAACTACCCATGCACATTTTACAGCAATTAACGATATATATCTTTTTCTCCTCTTCCTTTTAAACTATCTTTGCCAATTATTCCCGGAATCGCAGTATGTACAGGAAAATTATATTTTTTACTTACGTAATCGTTATCACAGGCCTGAGCCTGCTACCATCCAGCTCATTCCCTATACCCAGGGGAGGATTGTTTACCCATGCCGACAAGGTTGCTCACTTCGGCATGTATGCTGTATTTACCTTCCTGCTGTTCTATGCCTGGCCGTTAAAATTTTCAGGCAAAGCCAGGCAGTTCCTTCCCCTGCTCTATGTAATCATATGGGGAACCTTCATGGAGATCCTGCAGGGAGCCGGCGGTTACGGCCGCAATTTCAGCCACTTCGACATCCTGGCCAACATCCTCGGCTTTTTCCCCGGCTGGCTGGCGTGGAAGCAATTCTCAAAACTGACCCGGCAGGAAAGTAACTGATTCAATAACAATCCAGACAAAGATAACAAATGAACATTTTAATAAATTCGTATACATACCATCATAAGCGCCCCGGCAATTCAACTACCCCGTCTTCGTCCGCAAGAATTGGGTAAAATTCAGATTTTGTACCTGGACTTCAGACACCTTACAACTGCGGGGAATAAGCCTCTTTTAATTTTAGAACTGGAAAAATGATTTTGCGTCCACTATTTTTACATATCTGGCAACCGGCAAATATCTGGCAACCGGCAAAATATATTTTTAGTTCTCTTTTTTGTTTTTACATTTTGAATATCGAATAGCCTTCAGCTATTTTTTTCCTGTATCTTTTCCTCGATATAAGATTCAATATTATCGATCATGGCAGATACCGTAAAATTAGCCATAACATGCTTTCTGGCCTCATCACCCATCCTGTCACACAACTTCCTGTCATTCAGAAGCCTTTCCATGGCAACCGCTATTGCCCCGGCATCGCGCGGAGGTATAAGCACGCCTTTTTCACCGTCAGGTATAAGTTCCCCGGCGCCATAAACACCGGTCAAAATAACAGGCTTGCCATAAGCCATGGCCTCCATGGCCGCGTTAGGCATCCCTTCATACAATGAAGGAAGAACGAAAATATCGCAGCCTTTCAGATAAGGTGCCACATTTTCAACAAAGCCCTCAAAATGTATCAGGTCAGAAACACCCTTTTTCCCGGCATATGCGACAAGTTTCCTGTAAAGTTTACCCTTCCCCAGAAACACAAACATAACGTCGTCATGCTTTTTTCTGAGCATTGCAATGGCATCTATCAGGTAATAATATCCTTTGGGTGCGGCAAGCCTGCCCACGGTGAGTATTATCTTCCTGCCCGGAAATTTTAAGGAAAAATCGTATGGAGGACTGTCTTCTGTGGCAACGGTCCCGTTATAAATAACCCGGGTAAAACCCTTTTCCACCACACCTTTCCGTTCAAGGAGTTCCCTGATGGTTCTGGTGTTTGTTATAACCCCGTCTGCCAGCCTTTTATGCAGAAAAGCATGTTTTCTGAAACTGGACTGCATCGGCGAGCCGTGACGTACCAGGACCACGGGATTCCCTCCCAGTCGGGCAGCAACACCTGAAACAGCCAGTTCCCGGCCTCTTGTTATGATGACATCGATCTTATGAGTTTTAAGGAAAGAGGCGATCCTGAAAACATGCCAGGGGCTCATATCACTTAAAATATTAAGATTGACTGTCTCCAGTCCGTTATGCTGAGCCGCTTTCAATAATCCGGATCCCGGCCGCGCCCCGACAAACACCCGGTGCCCCTTATCCCTCAAGCCGGAAGCGGCGGTTATAAGCCATTTCTCCCCTCCTCCGAATTTTTCCTTACCTATGGAATGGACAAAAAGGATGTTCATTGTAAACAAAAAATTACCGTGAAAAAGTTCCGCTTTTACGGATTGTAAAAATTATCACGGGGAAATTCTGCAGAGAGCAGGCGGTTACGGTCGCAATTTCAACCACTTCGACATCCTGGCCTACATCCTCGGCTTTTTCTCCGGCTGGCTGGCGTGGAAGCAATTCTCAAAACTGACCTGGCAGGCTCCTTAATCCCCGTAAATCCTCGCCGATTCCGGATTCCTCAGTCCCCGATACGACTTCAGCATCGCCTTAACCGATCCCACGCGGATCTGTGCCTCAACCAGCACGGGCACCCGGTTTG
>PXAP01000277.1 GCA_003567115.1 Bacteroidota bacterium | reverse complement strand
GATGAAAGAACTGCGGGAAATAATAGACCGTGAAATAGAAAAGATGAGTTTTATCACCCGAAAGCCCCCAGAATTATACCTGCCAGTTGATTATGTCATGTCCAATGGCGGTAAACGGTTAAGGCCGGTCCTTGCCCTGATGGGTTGCCGGCTTTTTTCAGATGATCTGTCTCCCTGCATCAAACCGGCTGTTGCAATTGAACTGTTTCATAATTTCACCCTGCTGCATGATGATATAATGGATAAATCCGGCGTCCGGCGGGGGAAGCCCACAGTACATAAAAAATGGAACGAGAACACAGCAATTCTCTCAGGAGATGCCATGGTGGTTCTCTCATTTGATCTTATATCTTCAGCAAACCCGGATATATTGCCACGTCTGCTTTCTTTGTTCAGCAGAACAGCAATTGAGGTATGTGAAGGACAGCAGATGGATATAAATTTTGAGAGTATGCCGGATGTCAATGAGCAGATGTACCTGGAAATGATTAAACTTAAAACTTCTGTACTTATAGCAGCAGCAATGAAAATCGGCGCAATTGCAGGTGGAGCCTCAGAAAAAAATGCTTCACTGATGTATGACTCCGGTTTGAATCTGGGACTTGCTTTTCAGTTGCAGGATGACCTGCTGGATCTTTACGGGGAGCAGGAAAAGTTTGGCAAGAAACCGGGGGGAGACATATTGATGAATAAAAAAACCATTCTCCTGATCAAAGCTCTGGAAAAGGCACAGGGAGAAACTGCCGGAATGATAAGTTACCTGATGGAAAAGGAAAAGAATCCCGAAGCCAAGGTAAGAGGTATAAAAAAAATATTTGACCAGCTAGACATAAAACCTATAGTAGAAAAAAAGATCGAAAACTATATCGGCAAAGCGATCAGCAAAATTGATCATACCGACGGTGAGAGAGAAAATAAAAGGAAGCTTGAGAGTTTCGTGCAAATTATTATGAAAAGAGAAAGCTGATCTCTTATTATAAAGGCATTTTATTTGCCTATCAGCAGGTTCAAATTGTAACCTATTGTAATGCCTGTTCGTATATTTTAATTTTAATAATTTTTCTTCAAGTCAATTAATAATAAATCTTAAGTTATTTTTTTTAAATCATCTATTTTTATGTCAATAAATTTGCTTTATCATGCCCGATAACAAAGGAGAAATAATCCAGGTCATAGGCCCCATAGTTGATATCAATTTTGGTTCAAAGGGGACCAGGCTGCCGAATATTCATGATGCACTTGAAATCCAACGTGATGACGGCCAAATTCTAATTGTTGAATGCCAGCAGCATATCGGAGAGAATACAATCAGGGCTATAGCCATGGATTCAACTGACGGATTGAGGCGGGGGCTGAAAGTTAAGAACCTTGGCCGGCCAATAAGTATGCCGGTGGGCGATCAGATAAGAGGCAGACTCCTGAATGTTATCGGAGCTCCCATAGATGGAATGAAAGAGGTTGACCAGGCAAACGGCTACCCGGTACACAAAAAGCCTCCCTCCTTTGAGAATTTATCAACCGAAACAGAGGTTCTGTATACCGGCATAAAGGTTATTGACCTTCTGGAGCCTTACTCCAAGGGAGGGAAGATAGGGCTTTTCGGTGGTGCCGGTGTGGGAAAGACAGTAATCATAATGGAGCTGATAAACAATATAGCCAAAAAGTATTCAGGATTATCTGTTTTTGCCGGTGTGGGAGAACGTACCCGTGAGGGAAACGATTTGCTTCGTGAAATGATAGAAACCGGAGTTATCAGATATGGCGATAAGTTCATCAAAAGCATGGAAGCAGGAGGCTGGGATCTAAGCAAGGTGGATCATAAAGAACTTGCCAAATCACAGGCTACCCTGGTATTTGGTCAGATGAATGAGCCTCCCGGGGCACGTGCTACCGTGGCACTTTCCGGTCTGTCCGTTGCAGAATCATTCCGTGATGGTACTGATGCCGGCGGAGGCAGGGATATCCTTTTTTTCGTAGATAATATATTCCGTTTTACACAAGCAGGTTCAGAAGTGTCGGCCCTGCTCGGGCGTATGCCTTCGGCAGTGGGATACCAGCCTACCCTGGCCTCTGAGATGGGAATGATGCAGGAGAGAATAACCTCAACAAACAAAGGTTCCATAACCTCCGTACAGGCTATATACGTTCCAGCTGATGATCTTACCGATCCGGCCCCTGCCACCACATTCTCACATCTTGATGCCACAACAGTGCTCAGCAGGAAAATTTCGGAACTGGGAATCTATCCTGCAGTTGATCCCCTGGATTCAACCTCACGAATCCTTACCTCTGAAATTGTCGGGGAAGAACATTACAAAACCGCACAGAATGTTAAAGAATTGCTGCAAAGATACAAAGAGCTGCAGGATATCATTGCCATACTTGGAATGGATGAACTTTCTGAAGAAGACAAAATAGTTGTACAGCGGGCAAGGAAGTTACAACGTTTTCTATCCCAACCCTTCCACGTAGCAGAACAATTTACCGGTTTATCCGGTGTACTTGTTTCAATTGAGGATAATATCAAAGGATTCAATATGATTATGGACGGCAAGGTGGACAAATACCCGGAAGCGGCATTTAATATGGTCGGTACCATAGAAGATGCCATCGAAAAAGGGAACCGCCTGCTTGCCGAATCAAAATAATAAACTTTTTATGCACCTTGAGATCCTTACACCCGATAAAACAATTTTTTCAGGGCAGATTAAATCGGTTACAGTTCCAGGAACAAAAGACCCTTTTACTGTACTGGAGAACCATGCCTCTATAATCTCTACCCTGGATAAAGGAGATTTGGGGCTGGAAACCGCCAGTGGTGTGTTTATGTTATATGTAATCGGCGAAGGCATGATAGAGGCCAACCAAAACAAAATAATGGTGCTGGCTGAAGAAATAACACCAAAGGAGTTGTGAGGAATAAATATTTCATTTTGCTTTTTTTAATTATCTCTGTTTTTTATCCCGCCAAAGCACAGACCGGGGTAAGCTTTACAGCTGATGACAGTCTTGTTGTTACGGCAGATAAATATTTTGTTCACGACACTCTGCCCTGGATATTGATGTTCCATCAATCAGGTTCGAGTCGCGGTGAGTTCAGGGAAATTGCACCGAAGCTGACCAGGCTGGGTTATAACGGACTGGCAGTGGATATGCGGCACGGCAGGGAGATAAACTTTGTACATAATGAAACAAGTTTGAGGGCACAGGAGGAGAACTACCCGGGAACAATGAAAGTTGCCTTAAAAGATATACTGGCCGCAATGAACTGGGTAGCAGAACGAAGTGACAAGCCGGTTATTCTTTTCGGCAGTTCCTTTTCAGCTTCCCTGGCCATGATTACTGCACGGGATAACCACTCTGCAGGTGCAGTCATAGCCTTCAGTCCGGGAGAATTCTTCGGCCATCCTGACCTGGTCCAAAATGCGGTACGCAATCTCGATGTACCCGTTTTTCTTGCCTCGACCAATAAAGAATACCCCTATGTTACAGAATTAAGCTCCGGGATAGAACCGGCATATAAAACAATATTCACCCCCTCTGAAAGCCAGGGAACGCATGGAGCCCGGGCTCTGTGGGAATCGGAGCCCGGCAGTTCGGAATACTGGCTTGGGCTCCTTATGTTCTTTAACCGCATAAAAAATAATCAGGTATCAAAATCCATTATAAGGTGACCGAGAATAACCATAATGATAATTACCTTCACATGCCGGTAAAATTTCTCATTGTCAGATTCAGCTCCATAGGTGATATAGTCCTGACCACACCCGTTATAAGGTGCCTGAAACAACAGCTTGAAGGAGCTGAAGTGCATTTTCTTACTAAAAAGAAGTATACTCCGGTAATAAAGGCCAATCCCCATATTGACCAGATTCATGAATTTGAGAGTTTTGTCAAAACAAAGCGACGGCTCAAACAACTGGGATTGCACTATATTATAGATCTGCATAATAATCTGCGTTCAGCCCTTGTCAAGTCATTGCTGCCCGCTATTCCTTTCTCTTTCAAAAAACTGAATATCGAAAAATGGCTGCTGGTTAATTTCGGGAAAGACCGCCTGCCTGCAGTACATATAGTGGATCGTTACATTGACACCCTGAAGCTCTTCGATGTTGTTAATGATAACAAGGGGCTCGACCATTTTATACCAACTCAGGATGAGATAAACATTAAGGATCTGGCCCCCCCTTTTCATAATGGTTATCTGGTTTTTGCAATCGGGGCAAATCACGCTACCAAGCGTCTTCCCCCCGAAAAGATAGCTGATATATGCAGAAAAATAAAACTGCCTGTTATCCTGGCAGGGGGGAAAGATGATGCAGCTGCAGCTGAGGTTATTTCAAAGGGTTGCGGAAACCTGGTGATGAATGCCTGCGGAAAATATAACATCAACCAGTCAGCTTCCGTGATCAGGCAGGCACGGATGGTATTGAGTCATGATACCGGACTGATGCATATTGCAGCTGCATTCAAGAAGAAGATAATTTCCATATGGGGCAATACCATTCCCCGTTTTGGCATGTCACCCTATATGGCTCATCCCGGATCAGTTGTTTTTGAAATTGAAGGTTTAAACTGCAGGCCCTGCTCCAAGCTTGGATTCAGCAAATGTCCGAAAAAACATTTCCGCTGTATGGAAGATCAGGATTCAAATAAAATCGCCGCCTATGCCAGGGAAATGTATACCGGCAACCAGTCTCAGATGTAAACAATACAGGATTTAAAACACAGTTGAGCCAAAAATAGAGGCGATGGGTTTGATTTACCTGCTGCCTCGTTTAATGCTCCTGCTATCAGTTACCTCACACTCAATTGTGTTTTACACAGTGTATAGCCAAACTTTAGCCTGCCCTTGTAACTATGATGGCTCACAATACGCTCCACTTAACGGTGTCGGCATAATTCATACTTCCACCCCCCGGTGCAGGCCATCGGGCCCGGGAGCCCGTTACCGGGACCTCCCGGTCGCCGGAATAATTTCAAAAAGATCCCTGCTCCTAAAAAATATCCAGGTCAACTCCCAGAGAAAAGAGAAATGAGGTTTCTTCCCTTCCGGGGATACGGGCAAATCCGGTACTCATATTAAAAGGAAAGAGAATCCGCAGAAAATGAAAATTGGCCGTTAATGTCCCGCCCCATGAAAAAAGCTGTTCCTTTTGCCATTCTGATCTGCCTGTCTGCTGATCAATAACCGTGAAACGATTCATTCCGATATCGGCAAATAATTGAGCATGCACACGTTTCAGATAGAAAATCCCCGGAACAGTAACCTCAGGATAGATCAGGGGAAACAGATAACTGCTTTTTAACACCTCCAGTTTCTCACTGGTTTCGCGCGAATATCCCCGGGGAAAGCCGGCAATACCGGAATAATAATATTTTACAGGATCCTGCCGCTGCAGAGCACCGTCAAAACGTAAAGTGTGATGGGGGTAAAATCCGGGAAAATAGAGAGTAAGCTCAACTGCGTTTATCACTCCCAGATTTTCCGATTCAAAAGGAGCACTTAGCCTGCGCCACCTGAAAACCTGCCCCCATGGCGGTGCAAGGTCCCGGTGGCTCCTTCTTGAATACCTGTAGGCAAGAAATCTCGTGTCGATGGTTGTCATGCCCCTTTTAAATTCATCTTCCCTTTCATGGTGATAAAGTGAATTATCATAATTGATACCCAGCCGCGGTTCCACACCTGCAATATAACGACCGGCAGAAAAGTTAAGCGGCAGGTATACTGCACTGTGCAGATTGAGTTGTCCGGAGGATGGAACCTCCTGCATACCGATAATATCCCTGCCATGGGTTATCATGGGCTCATCACCATAGTCCAGGCCGGCTTCAAAGACCGGATACCACCCCTTGTAAACAAACCTGCCATGGGCAACATGATTCCCCTCACTGTATGAATAGCCCAGCATGGTGTTGGCAGTATTCAGCAGGTTCTGGGAAAGAAGGGTGAGACCTGGTAATACAGGTTGCTCTCCTAAATTAAAATCGCTGTAATCAAAATAAAAAGGAGACCAGCTGTGAAACCTGAAAAGATTCATCACCTTTTTATAGGGTTCAGCCTCCCATCGAGTACTGTCTTGTATATCACCCCTGACAATCCCTTTTTCACATGAAACCAGTGTTCTGATCACCTCGTCCCTTAAACAGAGGGCCCCGTTATAAAGGTCAGGTTCACCCACTTCAAAGTCGGCCACAGTCAGATCAAATCCATCTGCTGTATAATCAGACCATATAAGCCTGTCACCCGAAGCAGACAAGCTGCCGTCGAAGGCACCAAATCCTGATCCGGTAAGCTGGTATATACTGCCATCTTTCCTGTCGAGTGCAAAAAGATTGTCAATGCCTGCCATATCCGAATGAAAACATACCATTTCACCACAGGGGAAAAGGCCCGAAACAGTGACATATGATGGTTGCATCAGTTCTTCCCACTGTCCTGTTTCCCGGTCAAGAGAGACAATGGCTGTCCCTTTTTCACAAACCGAGGTAAGCAATATTTCATTGCTCAGGGGATGAAACGCGGGCTGCTGGAGATTTTTTCCTGCAGGAGCCTGGTACTGCCCGGTCACTTCTCCGGTTACAGAATTGAGCAGCAATATAAAATTCCTGTTTTGCAAATCGACTTCCACAACAGCCAGGGAAAGGCCATCCGGTGCAAAAGCAGGTGCAAAAAACCTGCTTCGGGAGGTTATGCGCTTTTCCCTGCCGGTACTCAGATCAAACACTCTTATAACCGAGTACTGCCGCTGTCTCCAGCGTGGGTCAGGTTTAAATTCAGACCAGGCGAGGCGGCTGCCTGACAAAGTAACCGAGGGGGAGGAGAGCCGGCCTGGAAAATGGAGACTCTTTTCATTACCCTTCATATCAATTGTCACAAACTCATCATTACGGCCGATTCCCGATTTATGTGCAATAACTGCAGAATCGCCGGCCCACACAGGATACCTGTAACTGTGATAAAGCGGGTCGGTACGTCTGTTAATGACATTTTTATTCAACTGTGGCCGGTCATGGCTGAGAGAGTCCCATTCTTTCCTGGCTCCGGCAAGCACAGTTTTATGAATCCTGCTCATCTTTTTACCGGTGTCTCTCCTTAAGGAGATGGTAAACGGAGAGATATAATATGGCCGCCGTGCGGTAAAATCAAGGGCATTTTCCCATATTTCGGGGCCATATTCCCTCCTTAGTGATGAAACCATCCGGTAGCCGTACTGATAGTGGTCGGGCACGTAATCCTTATATGATCCGAGAATAAACTTGTCATAGCTGTAAATTTCATCCCTGCTCATGAGAAGAGTTCTCAGCGGCATATCAAATGATGGCATTCGTCCCCTTCCCGACCTGGTCAGTAATGTTTCAGCCGTCACCGCATCACCTTCCAAAAACCATCGGGGCACCAATCCGGCGGTAATTCCAACAGCCTGCTCTCCAAGGAAAAATGAAAGAATCCTGGTAATCCCCTGGTTCAGCTTGTCAACCTGCACAACATGCCTTTGTTCATGAACAGCCAGCTGAGTAAGCCAGTCCCCGCCCCTTGATACCTGCGGGGGAGTGGTATAGAGCTCCATCCTTTTTGGTGCCCATACCACCAGTCCGTTTGATCTTGCATTGTGATTATGAACAACCACAGGTATTCTGCCGGGCTCATGACTGAGGGTGTGACCGGTCAGCTCCCATGACTCCTGAAGAAGCGTGGCCACTCCCGTGGCTTGCGATTCAAATGATTCGGGAAATATGAGGCGGTGCCGGCCTGTATTTATCTGCTTCCATTTAACCGATGCAGGTGGCTGGCCTGTCGAATAGAACTGGGCATGAAGGTTCTTTTCTGTAATGAAGACCCACAGAATAACCGATAAAACAAGATATCTTAAAATCATCAATCGCAAATCGGGTAAGAATAAAATTAATCAGGTCCGGATGATTTCACCCCGGTTACCCGCCCGCTTTTTTTGCCATGTATCCTTTTGAAGTAAGTATTTCAATAACCTTGTTGCGGAAATCGCCCTGGATTATAATCTCTCCCCCTTTAGCTGATCCTCCGGTTCCAAGTTTACCCTTCAGCATTTTACCAAGTTCCGAAAGGTCACCTTCGCTTCCCTGAAAACCGGTTATAAGCGTCACAACCTTACCTTTGCGTTGTTTTCTGTCCAGCCATACCCTGAGATCCTGCTTCCCGGGGGGCAGCGTTTCCGGCTCTTCTGTTTCATCTTGACGGTAATTAAAATCCGGATCTGTTGAGTACACTATGCCGCTTCGTTTGATTTTTCTTTTTTTGGTCATGGTTGATACGAAATTAAAGTATGATGTTTAGCCGGAACTAATGGGCTTCCAGCCAGTTGGAGCCGGTTCCCGAATCAACTGTCAACGGGACCGTCAGACTGATCACCGACTGCATGGCATCAACAACCAGCTCCCTTACCGTTTCCAGCTCGGGTTTATATACATCGAAAACCAGCTCATCATGAACCTGAATAATCATTCTGGTTCTGAGACTCTTACTCTCAAACTGCTCATAAATCTTTAACATGGCCAGCTTTATAATATCGGCGGCAGAACCCTGGATAGGTGCATTTATGGCATTCCTTTCAGCATTGCCACGGACAAGGGAATTCTTTGAATTAATATCGGGAAGAAAGCGCTTGCGTCCCATGATGGTCTCCACATAACCTTTTGCTCCGGCTTCTCTTATACAATTGTCCATATACTCCTTAACAGCCGGATATGATCTGAAATAACCGTCAATAAGCTGCCTGGCCTCCTCCCTGGGTATACTTAACCTCTGCGACAGCCCAAAGGCGGAGATGCCGTATATGATTCCGAAATTAGCTGTTTTTGCCTTTGCACGCATCTCCCGGGTTACCATATCCTGTGGAACAGAGAAAATCTTTGAAGCAGTTGAGGCATGAATATCCTCTTTTTTACTGAAAGCTTCAATCATCCCCTTATCACCACTCATATGAGCCATCAGCCTGAGTTCAATCTGCGAATAATCGGCAGCAAACAGAATATGATCCTTGTCACGGGGAATAAAAGCTTTCCTGATCACCCTTCCCCGCTCTTCACGTATTGGAATATTCTGCAAATTGGGATTTGTAGAGCTGAGCCGGCCGGTTGATGTAACAGCCTGATTAAATGAGGTATGTATCCTCCCTGTCAGGGGATTGATAAGCCTGGGAAGCGCATCCACGTATGTTGACAACAACTTTTTCAGTCCACGATGCTCCAGTATTTTGCCAATTATGGGATGTCTGTCCCTAAGCTTGTCCAGCACCTCTTCGCTGGTTGAATACTGCTTTGTTTTTGTCCTTCTGGCATTGTCCGCTATTTTCATCCTCTGAAAGAGTACATCGCCAAGCTGCCTGGGCGATGAGAGATTGAACTCAACTCCGGCAAGATCATAAACCTCTTTTTCAATCTGCTGAAGCTCCCGGGTAAGATCGCCGGAAATAACCTTCAGGGAATCCGTATCAAGTGCCACTCCTGCTTTCTCAACAACGGCCAGGACTCTTGCCAGAGGCATCTCCAGTTCTGATGCCAGTTTTGTAAGGTGCGCCTTATCAAGTTCATTTTCCAGGATCTCCTTTAACTGCCATGTTATATCGGCATCTTCCGCCGCATATTCCTTTATTGTTTCAACATCTACAGATCGCATGCTGCGCTGGCCTTTCCCTTTTTTGCCTATCAGTTCCTCTATTGAAACCGGCGAGTAATCAAGGTAAATCTCTGCGAGATAATTCAGGTTATGCCTCAGATCAGGCTGCAACAGGTAATGGGCAAGCATGGTGTCAAAAATCTCTCCCCTCAGATGAATCCCGTATCCGGCCAGAACCAGTATGTCAAATTTTATATTCTGTCCTGACTTTCTTATACTTATATCTTCAAGCACTCCCCTGAACTCTTCAATAAGGGACAAAGCTTCATCTCTTTTTTCCGGCACAGGCACATACCAGGCCTGATGAGCCTTAAAGCAAAATGCAATACCCACCAGTCCGGCATTGTGGGGATTAATACTGGTTGTTTCAGTGTCCAGGCAAAACTCCTTTTGAGCGGAAAGCATATCAATCAGCTCTTTCCTGCCTTTACGGTCATCAACAAGAATATAGTTATGATCTACCGTTGCAAGATTCCGGGCTGCTTTTACCGGACGGGTTTCATCTGCTTCCCCCGAGCCTGCAAAAAGAGTGGCCTGCACCGGCTGATTCCCTTCCCGGCCGTTAACGGACGGTTTTCCCGGTTCCTGATTTTTCTTCAGCTCTGACAGTATTCGTGAACCGGCGGTGCGAAACTCAAGCTCATCAAAAATCTCTTTAAGCTTTTCGGGATTGGGGTTTGTCAGTCTCAGCAAAGTCTCATCAAGCTCGACCGGTGCATTGAGCGATATAGTAACCAGTTTTTTTGAGAGTTTAAGAAGAGAGGCAGACTTTTCAATGTTTTCCCGCTGCTTTCCCTTAAACTCATCAATCCGCGAAAGCACCTCCTCAACGGACTTATAGGAGGAGATAATTTTTTTGGCAGTTTTTTCACCTATTCCCGGGACTCCCGGAATATTGTCAGAGGTATCGCCCATCAGGGCAAGAATATCTATAACCTGCACCGGTTCGTCAATGTCATAATGGCTTATCACTTCAAAGGGACCCCATACCTCAGCATCATTACCAGAACGTTTGGGTTTATACAGAAAGATTTTGTCAGAAACAAGCTGACAAAAATCCTTATCCGGTGTCATCATATAAGTTGTAAATCCTTTCCCCTCGGCTTTTTTGGCAAGCGTTCCAATAACATCATCAGCTTCGTAACCGGGTGACTCGATTATGGGGATATTGAATGCTTCCACCAACTTTTTGATCCATGGAACTGATAAACGGATATCTTCAGGAGTCTCTTCCCTGTTTGCTTTGTACTTTTCAAACATTTCATGACGGAAAGTCGGCGTGGGGGGATCAAATACTACGGCAATATGGGAGGGTTCCTGCTTTCTGATAATCTCGTCGAGAGTATTCATAAAGCCAAATATGGCAGAGGTGTTCAGCCCCTTTGAATTAAAACGGGGATTTCTGATAAAAGCGTAATATGAACGGTATATCAATGCGTATGCATCCAGCAGGAAAAGTTTATTATCTGATGACATTATAATTTCAAAATATTAATGATTATCAGAGGCGAACCATTCTGTATAAGATGTGGCTGTTTCATGAAGACGAAGGGAATGGAGCTGCACACCGGAGGGAAGCCTTTTCTTTATACGGGCAGCAAAATCGACCACCATGTTTTCACATGATGGCTGGTAATCAACCACTACCAGTTTCCCGAGCATCTCCCCCATATTTGCATAATACTCAGGGGGCACATCACTGCTGATCATAACCGCATGCTCAAATTTATTTAACACCGCTTCGCTTACTATCTTTTTCAAATCCCCAAAGTCCATCACCATCCCATATTTTGGATTGGATCTGTCTTTTACAGTATGCCCTGTAACCGTTACAAAAAGACGGTATGAGTGGCCGTGCAGGTTTCTGCAAGGCCCGTTATAATTCCACAGGGCATGAGCCATTTCGAAATCAAACTGCTTTGTAACCCTAACTCTGGCCATGACATTTGCATTTATGCAAATATACAAATCATTCGGTGAAGAAACACTCACCGGTCAGCACAAAGCAATAAAATGAGAAACCACCGGTGGATGCCGGAAAACCATCATGGCATTCAAAATTCAGGACACCACCGATCGCTCCTTCTCTGCCAGATATTCCAGATCACTTTCCACGGTTGTATCCGACCATTCAATACCTTTTTCAGTGCAGCAGGAGGCCAGAGCCTGCTTGAGCTTCTTAATATCGGTGTAAAAAAGCTCTCCCAGCTTCATTATGGAAGAGGAGCCACTGACTTTATGAAAATTGATCCTGAGAGTTTTTATTTCAACCTTTCTGAGCTCCTCCCATTCATACTTTTTTGATGGATAAAACTGGGAAAGTTTGTATTCCACCCCGTTGTTGTCAAGAATAACATAGCGGCGGCTTATCCGGTAAAATACCCCGAAGGTGAAAAGAATCATATAGAGACCGAGAATAAGGAGAATAAGGAAAATAAAATAATCCCAGAATTCCTGTCCGGCTGCAATCCTTCGGTAAATAACCCATGAAGATAACAGGACTGCCGCAAAACCAAAAATAATATTGAATATCTTTCCACCTTTTGAAATATTCTGGTATACATCCAGATTAATAACCAGTTTGTCCATTGATAAAAAAATTAATTAGGATTCCTGAAGATAAGTTCAAGTAAAAGTAAGAATATAATTGGCTTACCGAACTTAATCTTTATTTTTTTTCATGACTCACAAAATTGTCCCATTTTTGCATTTAATTATCCCTCTGTATTTATGATATATTTTTATTATGAAAAATTTATAACAAATGAAACCTATATCATTCCGGATCAGACAATCTAAGCTGAAAAAAACCTTTATTATTTCAGTACTAATCTTAACCTCTTTAATAATCCTTTTTTTTATTTCTACGAGTTTCGTCGATAATACCCCCTATTTTGAAAGTGATTATTATAAAAAAAGTTTTATCCGGATAGATAGCCTTAAAAGTGTTGCCTTTAAAGTAAATGATTCTATACAGGCAGGTTTGGCTAAAGTAAGCATCACCCCGAAATTAAAGAATTATGAGGATAATTATTCCAAAGGAAAATTCTCAGAGGTTCCGCTTGCAGGTTACGGAGCACGCAAAGGAAAACCAGCTACCGGAATTCATGACAGTATATTTGTAACTGCAGTTGCACTGAAAGTTGGCCGGCAAACGGTAATTCTTGTTACTGCTGATTTACTTATAATGCCCCCAAATATTATAGATTCAGTAACCTCA
This sequence comes from Bacteroidota bacterium, assembly GCA_003567115.1. Taxonomy (GTDB): domain Bacteria; phylum Bacteroidota; class Bacteroidia; order Bacteroidales; family PUMT01; genus PXAP01. The sequence continues at coordinate 14,337 of PXAP01000277.1, read as the reverse complement.
TTACTGCACAAAGAAGGAATTCGAAGGGAGCAGTTATTTTTTTCGGCAACACATACCCATTCAAGCCTTGGCGGATGGGGCCCCGGCTATATCGGCAGGCAGTTTGCCGGAAATGAAAATAAGAACATACAAAAGTGGCTTGTCCTCCGTATCTCAGAAGCAATCACCGTTGCAATCAGCGACCTCAGGCCGTCCCGGATAGGGTCCGGATTTTTTGATGCGGGAGAATACACCCAAAACCGTTTAATTGGTGAATCGGGTAAAAAAAATGATGAATTCAGTTTTATTACCATTGAACAAATCGGACACAATAAGGCAATAATCGGGTCATTTTCTGCTCATACAACTACTCTTGGTGCAGAAAATATGAAAATAAGTGCTGATTATCCGGGTTACTGGGCCCGAAAAATGGAGAGCTGGCAATATGATTACGCACTGTTTTTCGCAGGCTCAATGGGAAGCCAGAGCCCTGCAGGACCAGGAAGAGGATTTGACAGAGCAAAATTTATCGGTGAAGCCCTGGCAGATAGTCTTTACTTAAGGCTACCCGAGGTAATCATGCATGATAAGGTTGAATTCTCCTATGTCTCTTTAAAGATGGAATTGCCAGATTACCGGATCAGGATCACTAATAAGTTAACCCTTTCTACTAATGTAAGTAACAAATTGATGCCAGTTTCCCAAAACAATTATTTACAGGCAATCCGAATTGGAGACATCGTCTGGATTACAACACCTGCAGATTTTAGTGGTGAATATGCCCTCCAAATAAAAAATTCCCTCGCCGTAAAAGGATATAATGCTAATATCACAAGTTTTAATGGTGGATACGTAGGGTATATTATACCCGGACGTTATTTTTATCTTGATGAATACGAATCCAAAACTATGGGTTGGTTTGGACCTCATATGGGTGATTACACCATGAATTTAATACGTTACATTTCGGAAATTGTAACGGGGACTAAATAAGATGAATCTTCCATGAGAACATCCCGGGATAACCGGGAAATTTGAAACCCATGTTCCAAAAAATAATATTGCAACAATTAAATCTTTATTTCTCTATTGCCTGATTTGATATTGACCATAAAATTCCGCAGTAATTGATTGGTGAGTCTGTCAGGGAACAGGATCATGCCCGCTGCCGCCCCAGGGATTACAGCGGATAATACGTTTTAAGGCCAGCCAGCCGCCCTTAAGAGGACCGTGTCTTTTAACCGCGTCAACAGCATAGGAAGAGCAGGTTGGGGTAAACCTGCAGGAGCTCATAGTCAGCGGAGATATTACATACTGGTAAAACTTAACCAGTCCAATAATCAGATAGCTAAAGAATATCCTTACCGGTCGTAGCATCATTTATGAGTTTTCTTATAATTACCGGAATTTGCCTGTTTATATAATTAAAATCAAATTCCTTATCCGAGATGTATATTAACATCATGACAATTTTCCGGTCTTGCTTTTTCAGGCTTTCATATAAAATGCTTTTATTTAAACGGTAGGATTCTCTGATAAGTCTTTTTAAACGGTTACGTTTAACCGCACTTTTAAAATTTTTCCGGGGGACGCTTACAGCCATTTTTGCCGGACAGGAAATTTCCTTATCCTGATCAATGTCAAGCCAAAGCAATTTGAAGGGGTAATGAAAAACAATATTGCCGGATGAAAACAGATTCCCGATTGCTTTGCGGCTGTGGAGGCGTTCGGCTTTATTAAATTTCTGCATGCAAATATTATCTTTCAGGGTAACCCAATCATCAGAATGAATCAATCCGGCTGTATTATTGCAGGTACAGGAATAAAACCATTCATTAACAGATGCTGAATCCGGTTACCACCATTTATAAACCGGCCGCGGGTGGTAACTGCTCTTTAATCCAAATGCAGGCGGGCAAAAGGCATACATGTTTTATCAACATAACATGCATGCGACGGTAAAACTATCAGGGAGCCCCGTTTTTATTATACTGTCTGATGAATTTTTCCAGTGCCATAGTCATCGATGGCATCTTGGGTGTTGGAGCCTGAATATCAAGCTGCAGACCTGCTTTTTTTATTGCCCTGGCCGTATGGGGGCCAAAACAGGCTATCTTTGTATTGTTCTGCTCAAAATCGGGAAAATTTTGAAAAAGTGATTTAATCCCCGAGGGGCTGTAAAAAACCAGCATGTCATAATTCATATCTTTCAGATCTGAAAGATCATTGCAAACTGTCCGGTAAAGAATTGCTTTTGTATATTTAATCTTGTTTTTATCCAGGATTCTCGGAATTTCAGGTTTATGAATATCAGAAAGCGGTACCAGAAATTTTTCGGCAGAATGTTTGCTTATTTCCTGCTCAACAAGATCCTTAAATATATTTTGTCCGTAAAAAATCTTTCGCTTACGATAAACAATATATTTTTGCAGATACAAAGCAACCGATTCGGAAATGCAAAAATATTTCATACTATCGGGTACGGTAATGCGAAGATCCTCGGCTATCCGGAAAAAATGATCAATAGCTGTACGGCTGGTAAAAATTATTGCCGTGTGATCCAGAATATCAATACGACTTTGCCTGAATTCCTTTGGAGATATACCTTCGACTTTAATGAAAGGATGGAAATCAATTTTAAGATTATTTCTTTCCGCCAACTCCAGGTAGGGAGATTTATCGTTCGCAGGTTTTGGCTGTGACACCAGTATCTTTTTTATTTTCAATGCTGTAGAGTTTTTGAAATAAAAATAGTTTAATCTTACGGGTTAATTCAGCAAAAATATTTGAAACAATTTGTAAAGAACAATAATGGGTAAAATTTCAAATGCACAAATGTACAAAATCAAATAAAAAAGGGAAAACTGTTTTCTGATTATAATCTCCAGGCCCCGCATAAGCTGAAGCAGATAAAAAACCACAGCAAGTCCGATGCCCGCATATATGAGGGGAACATACATTGAATTGCCTGCATAAAGCAGGCCTACTATTACAGGCAGAAGCAATACGCCCAATATTTTGTTATATAATGAAATATTATGCTTATATTCTGCAAACAGCCCCGAACTGTCAAATAAAAAACCAACCACACTTAAAGAAAAATATTTGAGTTTATGAATAAAAACTATCGAAAGGGCTGAAATCAGAAATATCAGACCGGAATGAATATCCGGAAACCCGAAATCCAAATGCTCTGTCAGAAATATAATAAACAGTCCCCCGTTTATAGCAAAAACGACATTCAGGATCAGGAATGCATTCTGAGTGGGTACATTGTTACCATTAAACAACTTGCTGGCTTCCCTGTAATTGAAAGCCGACACCAGCACAGGAGTAAGGAAACGCACATAGATAAGCTTTATCCAGGCAAGAAGCAAAAAAGAAAATATCACCATACCCGGGATCCAGGTTGTGGAATAATGCACTTGATCAAAAACCTGTTCTGAAGTATCTTTTCCCAGATATGTTTCGTAAGCACGGGCAGATTCAGCCAGATTATCAGTGTTATTATCAATAAAAACCCTGCTGTTTGGCGAAAAATCTTCAGTGTCTTTTCCGGAGCGGATAAAAATATTCTCCCCTGAAAGGGGTTTATCTGTTCCGTGTTCCAGAAAATAAGAGGCATCATACCTGTACTCCTTCTCATCTAAACGAGCAGATTCTGTTACCTCCGGGGCTGCTTCTGCTGTTTCGCTCACTGAAACCGCTTCTGCCTCAATTTCCCTGTCCCGGCTCTCAATAATCTCACCGGGTGATTCTGTAAGGGTGTCTGTCTCAACCCGAAACAGGGTGTCGGGAAAAATAACAACAGAGGTATCGGACAGATCGTCAGAAAGAGTATCAGTAAATTCTACTGGCAGACTGTCTTGCAATGCCCGGGTCAGGGTGTCGGACTGCTCCTGAGACAAGGTGTCGGGCGGACTGACAGCCAGAGAATCAGATGAGCTAAAATAGATGGAAGAATCGTTTGCAGGTATAATCAAGCTGTCAGAATAACTTTGGGCATAGAAAATAAAATTCCCTGAACTGGCTGATGTTGGTGTTGCATCTACCAGATAAGGAAAAATGGCACTGCAAGGGTTCTGAAAATTCATTGAAAACCAGCAACTGAAAATCACTGCAAATTTACATAAATACTGCCAAAAAACCAACGATTATCCATATTTTAGTTTCTAGACTTATTTTCCTCTTGCATAAGAAGCGAATATGCCTAAAAAGCACAACCCAAAAAAGAGTAAAAATGCCACCCGGATGCTTTGCAGAAAATTTGGCAGGTTTTCTGCGGTAACCGGTTCTCTACCTATGAACAGGGAAAGAATCAGCATAATCAGGCCCATAGAAAATATTTGTCCGAGAAGTCTCATGGTCCCCATCGTACCCGCTGCAATACCATAATATTGTTTGTTCACAGCGCTCATGATAGCATTACTGTTCGGGGATGTAAAGAGCCCCAGACCCATACCGATAATAATAAGGGTTGCTATTATAAGCGGTATATTCATGCTTTCTAAAAATACAAGCAGCAGAAGTCCGAGAGCTGTTACTGACATGCCTGTGGTTGCCAGAAGACGCGGTTCAATGCGGTCTGACATCCTTCCGGCAATGGGAGAGACCATGGCCATTATCACCGGCTGTGATACCAGAACAAGTCCGGCCTCGCTTGCTGTGAAGCCCTCTGTATACTGAAGATACAGACTCAGGATAAAAGCAATGGCAAAAGTAGCGCTGTAATTGATAAGAGCCGCAAGGTTAGAAAATGCAAAAACGGTGTTTCTCCTGAACAGATCGAGTTGCATAACCGGATAGGGAATGCTGAGTTCATATAATATAAACAAGACGATACCTGCCAACCCTGCAGCAACGCAGGCAAATCCCTCATGCGAAGGCAACCGGCTGAAACCGAATATAAGCAGGAAAAGCGAAATTGCGTAAATAACCGATCCCCTGAGATCGAACGGCTCACCTTCAGACTCAGCCCACTCGCTTTTTATGCTTCTTACCACGAAATAAATACCGGTAATTCCCATTATTACGGGAAAAAGAAAAATAGTGCGCCAACCAAGGAACTCAGTCAGCATTCCTCCGGCAAACGGGCCAAGTGACAACCCGGTATATACCGAAGCTAATGTGATCCCAAATGCTTTTCCCCTGTCTTTGGCCTCAAATACAGAAGTCACAATAGCCAGACCGGTAGCAAAAATCATGGCACTTCCCAATCCCTGAAGCACACGAAAAAACAGAAGAGAATATATACCGATTGCAAAGTAGCAAAGCAGTGATGAAACAGTAAAAATTATCATCCCCGAAAGAAACACTTTTTTTCTTCCGTAAATATCAGCAACACGGCCAAAGGGTACAAGGAATATTGCACTTGAAAGAAGGTATGTGGTTGCTATCCAGCCCAGCAGGATTGCGTCTGCGTTTAAATCCTCTCCAATGGCAGGCAGTGCAAGATTAATTGCAGATCCCATGAACGGGGTCAGGAATGCAGAAATAACAGCAACCAGAAGGATGGAAGCTTTTTCAGGTTCAAACCTGTTTTGCTTCGGTATCATAGTTAAAACAAATTGCAAATTTAGCGTTTTAACATCAATTCCCGACGGCGGGCCTGTCATTTCACGCTGGCAGGAAAAAGATGATCTGTATTGCCCACCGGCGGATATAAAAATAATCGGAGATTACTGTTCGGTTATATATAACAGTATTGATCCTGAATCCGGTTATTCTTTGTTTCTGGAATCTATTATTATTGTTACCGGTCCGCTGTTTAATAACTCAACATCCATCTGAGCCCCGAAATCTCCGGTTTTAACTTCCTTTCCGGTTTCACCGGAGATTTGCCCGATAAACTTTTCATAAAGCGGGATAGCTTTTTCAGGTGGTGCTGCCCGGATATAGGAAGGCCTGTTACCCTTTTTTGTTCTGGCATGCAATGTAAACTGGCTTATTACCATTATCTCTCCATCTGCCTGCCTTACATCAAGGTTCATAACACCCTGATTATCGTCAAAGATCCTGAGATTAACGATTTTTTTGCCCAGCCAGCCTGCATCTTCGAAATTGTCTTCATGTTCAATTCCAAGTAATACCAGCAATCCCTCGCGGATTGAAGATTTTATATTTTCTTCAACTTTAACGCTGGCATACTTTACACGTTGAATCACTGCTCTCATTTTTTAAATCTTTGAAAAATGACAAAAATATTTAAGGTTGTAATTTGTGATGATAATTATCCTACCTTATACATAAACTATGTAACTTTCTTGAGCCTTTGTACTTTGGGGACAAAAATTTTTCGCTGCAAAATACAAGGACGCTAATTTTCATCAAGATGTAAATATTTTGAATTAATGAGGCTAAAAGAACAACAGGGAACATACAATTAACCAATTAACCACCGTTTCGGGCAGTCAAGGCCAAAATACTAAAAAATATTAACTTTGCATCCTGATTATAAGCCATTATAAACCATAAACCGGAATATAACAGATATTTCCTGTTATATAATTTCGTTTTTAAGTCATTCTTAATGGGGCGGTATTGCCCGATATTTGGGGGCTCTTATATAACTTCATTTTATAAAATTATTCCATTAGGGGCTGTATTTACCTTTATTTGGGAATTATTAATAAACTTTAATTTTTTTACCATGCAAAAGTTACTCGTTTCAGCAGCAGCTTTTATTATATCATTCACTTTGTTTGCAGACAGCATACCTGTAAACCAATGGCTTGCTGTTAAGGGGCCGGATATGGAACTTCCGGCTTTTTCCTCTACTGAGAACCTGGAAGGAAATACTTTTTCATCCAGGAAACTTTTTGAGTTAAGCCCTGTTGACATCAGCGATCACTACCCTTTTGAAAACAAAGTCTTTATGCAGGGCGATGATTTTGAAAAAATATGGACAGTTTTCCATGCAAATGATTCGGGCTTTTTGAGCCTTGATAAAGCTGATGAAGCCGGCAATTCGACAACTTACCTTGCAGCATACATATCAGCAGATCGCTGGATGAAGGCTGAACTGGAACTTTACAGCAGGCAGATGCTGGAAGTTTACCTTAACGGTAAGAGCCTGGGCACCAAAGACAACAGCCAGAAGTCAGACGCAGATCCTGAAAAATGGACCCGCGGAGTTGAACTTGAACAGGGTAAACATCTTCTGCTTATCAGATCATTTCACACAAGTGAAGAAGAGAGTCCGTGGCAGGTCAAAGGGAGCATCAAGCCACCGGAATATGCCGAAGCCGGAGATGTAACCTTTGAGCTTCATCCGGAACAGGGCAAGAACATTAACCATCTTCTGGATGGTATCAAAGCAGGATCAACCACACTCTCTCCTGATGGGAAGCTGTATGCAGTAAATTTCAGCCGCATACTACCTGATGATGACGATACAGAAAGCTGGACTGAAATCAGGAGGGTCAGCGACAGGAAAACAGTCCATTCATTCAGGCATGCCTCAATTTCCTCCTTTTCATGGGTGCCGGAAGGCAACGTGATCTCATACCGCACCACCCGTGACGGCAAGGCGACAATATGGATGCATGACTTTGACAGCGGAGAGATCAAATCTGTCCTGGAGGATATTGAGGATCTGGGCTCCTGGTCATGGTCGGCCGACGGCAGCTTCATTATTTTCTCCATAAGGGAAGAGGCCCCTGACAATGAAGGCGGCATGAAAAGAGTTATGGGAATGCGGGACAGGCTGCCGGGCTATCGCAACAGACATTTTCTCTACAAATATGAAATAGATACCGGTGTTAAGGAGAGGCTTACCCATGGCTTCCTTACCACTTCACTTCACGATATAAGTCCATGCGGCAAAAAAATACTCTTCAGCCAGAGCCGGCCCGACTACCTGGAAAGACCCTATTCAAAACATGATATCTTTTTAATGGAGCTTAACACCCGCAAAACAGATACTCTTTTTAAGGATAAACGCCGGGGTGTATCAGGTCAATTTTCACCGGACGGCAGGCAGATACTGTTTACCGGAGGTCCTTCTGCTTTCGGGGGCCTTGGAGAGAATATTCCCGGGGGAATGATTGCAAACAATTATGACACCCAGGCCTATATTTATGATATGGAAAGAGGCAGTATTGATCCCTTTACCAGGGAATTTGATCCTTCAATATCACAGGCAGTCTGGAGCAAATACAATAATCATATCTATCTTGTGGCCGGGGATGAGGATTTTGTTCACCTCTTCAGTTACAATACAAGCAGCGGCAGTTTCAACAAAATTGATACCGGCGGGGATGTGATCCACTGGATACGACTGGCGGATAGTGAGCCGGTTGCCGTTTTTTCAGGCTCGGGAATGTCTTCCCCGCCAAAGGTGTCACTCCTTGACCTTGGCAACGGCAGGTACAGGGAGCTTGAAAATCCGGACAGCCGCAACTTCAGACATGTTGCTTTTGGCAACAGTATGGAATGGGACTTCAAAAACAGTGAGGGCGTAAGGATCCCCGGAAGGGTATATCTGCCACCCGGCTTTGATGAATCAAAAAAGTATCCGCTCATAGTATATTATTACGGGGGTACCAATCCGGTATCCAGAAGTTTCGGCGGCAGATATCCTTTTAATATGTATGCCGCCAGCGGTTATGTGGTATATGTGCTTCAGCCTTCGGGAGCGACCGGTTTCGGACAGGAGTTCTCGGCAATGCATGTAAACAACTGGGGTATTACGGTGGCCGGTGAAATTATCAGGGGAACCAAATTGTTTCTTGATGACCACCCTTTTATAGATCCGGAAAGAGTCGGTTGCATGGGCGCCTCATACGGGGGCTTCATGACCATGCTGCTTCAGACACATACCGACATGTTTGCGACTGCCATCTCCCATGCCGGTATAAGCTCAATATCAAGCTACTGGGGTGAAGGATACTGGGGCTACGGATACAGTGCCGAAGCCAGTGCCGGAAGTTTCCCCTGGAACAACAGGGAACTTTATGTTGACCAGAGCCCGCTTTTTTCAGCTGACAATATCACCACTCCCCTGTTGCTTCTGCACGGCGACTCCGACACCAATGTTCCACCCGGTGAGAGTATACAGCTCTACGTGGCATTAAAACTTCTCGGCAGGCCGGTCGAGCTGGTAAAAATTGAGGGCGAGGACCATCACATACTGACATACAGCAAGCGCATTGCATGGAGCAACACCAAGATGGCATGGTTTGACAAGTGGCTTAAAGGGCAGTCGCAATGGTGGGAGCATCTTTATCCCGAAAAAAATTTGTAATTGTTATATCCTGATATTCTGATTGTTGCATATTCCTGCGGAAAAACTTTAATTTATTTATTGGTTTTTTGATCCGGTATATATCAATTTTGTTACTTTTATTAAAAATATTAATTTGCCCGGAAAGACTCATCATACCTGATCAGGCAAAGGATTATATTACAAACCATGCATGGTTCTGCAGGTATGAAAATGAAAATTCCCGCTTATGAACAAGAAAAACCATGACCAGTCGTTTACTAACTTAAATTTGTACTAACCAAAAGGAAAAAACTTAAAACATGAGACGTTTACTGCTTTCAAGCCTTTTATGGCTGAGCGCCCTGATATTGCTTACCGGTCAGAGCGTCAAAATCGAGTTTGTTGAATACAAGCTTGACAACGGCCTGCACGTGATCCTGCATCAGGATAATTCTGTGCCCATAGTGGTAACAAATATTATGTACCATGTGGGCTCGAAGAATGAAAACCCCGATCGTACCGGGTTTGCCCATCTATTCGAACACCTTATGTTCGAGGGAACAGAAAATATTGAGCGCGGACAGTTTACCGAGTACGTTGAAAGGGCGGGAGGCTCGCTTAATGCCTACACAAGCAATGATGTGACCAATTACTATGTGCTTCTGCCCTCGAACCAGCTTAAGCTGGGGTTATGGCTTGAGTCGGAACGGCTGCTTCATCCGTTGATTGACTCAGCAGCTATAGAGAAAGAAAAGGATGTTGTAACAGAGGAGAAAAAGCAGGTATATGACAACCAGCCCTACGGCAGCCTGCTGATCGAAACGTCAAAAAGAGCCTTCACCAGGCATCCCTACCGCTGGACGCCCATTGGTGATGAAGACCATATCAGGGAGGCCAGCCATCATGAAATTTATGAGTTCCACGAAATGTTCTATGTGCCTGAAAATGCGGTTCTTGTAATTGCGGGCGATATTGATATTGATGAAACCAAAAGACTGGTGGAGGATTATTTCGGAGATATCCCTTCAGGAAGCGGTTATATTTACCGTCCCGATATTTCCGAGACACGCCGTAACGCAGAGATCCGTGATACAATATATGACAATATACAATTGCCGCTGGTTTTACAGGCATACAATATTCCGGCAAGAGGTACAGCTGAATATTATGCTGTAGATATGCTGGGAGCATTGCTGTCACAAGGACAAAGCAGCCGCCTGCACCGCAGACTGGTGGATGAACAACAGGTCGCCCTTCAGGTAATGGCCCAGCCCCTGGCACTTGAAGATCCCGGACTTTCGCTTATACTGGCATTTCCCAACATGGGAATTGATCCAAAAAAACTTGAAGATGCCATCAACACTGAACTTGAAAAGGTCAAAACCGACCTGATAAGCGAACCGGAAATGGAAAAGCTCAGGAACCAGTTTGAAAGCCGGTTTGTCAACTCAAATACTACCATGGCTGCCAGGGCCGGCAACCTGGCAACTTATCATACAATACTGAATGATGCCAACCGGATAAATACCGAGATTGACAGGTATATGTCGGTTACCCGGGAGGATATACTGGAAGCGGCACAGCAGTATTTTACACCGGATAACAGGGTGGTACTCTATTATCTGCCGGAACAACAAAATTAGAAGCATAACCAACACAATCCACTGATATCAAAGCGTTTTTCAGGAGTTATGCTTCACAGAAAAATGATAAATAATTTTCCAATCAAACTTATTACAATGAAGAGATTAACTTTTATTATCCTCGCGATATTTTACCTGATACCGTTGTATGCACAGGTTGACAGATCCAGGGCCCCGGAGCCGGGTCCCGCCCCGGTCATTCAAATCGGCGACTACCAGGCATTCAGCCTTGCCAACGGGATGAGGGTTATTGTTGTGGAAAATGATAAAATACCCGTGGTATCTTTTCAGCTGACCCTTGACATTGACCCTGTAATGGAATATGATGCCAAAGGTTATGTCAGCATGGCAGGCTCATTGATGAGGTCCGGAACAACAAACCGCGATAAGCCTGAAATAGACGAAGATATTGATTTCATCGGCGCCTCCTTAAGCACTCACTCAACGGGAATGTTTGCCTCTTCACTTACCAGGCACACACCCCGGCTTCTCGACCTGATGGCTGACATCCTTCTGAACCCGACCTTCCCTGAAGATGAGCTGAAAAGGGAGGTAACCCAAACAATTACCGCCCTCTCTACCGTAGAAACGGATGCAAGTGCAATGGTCAGCAATATATCAGATATACTGGTATACGGTGAAGATCACCCTTACGGGGAAGTGACCACCCAGGAGAGCGTTTCCAACATCACAAGAGATATGCTTGTTGATTATTACAATACATATTTCAGGCCCAATGTTGCTTATATGGTGATTGTAGGTGATATCAGGACAGATGAGGCCAGAGAACTCATGGAGCAGTACTTCGGCAACTGGCAGCCTGCTGATGTCCCCTCCCGCCGGTATGACACACCCCTTCCACCGGAAGGCAACAGGGTTGCCCTGGCTGACAGGACCGGCGCCGTGCAGTCGGTTGTATCGGTAACCTACCCGGTAGTACTGAAGCCCGGAGATCCTGATGCCATAAAGGTCAGCGTAATGAACAGCATCCTTGGAGGCGGTGTATTCAGCGGGAGACTGATGCAGAATCTCAGAGAAGATAAAGGATATACCTACGGGGCAAGATCGAGTTTGTCGGTCGACAGACTGGTGGGAAGATTCAACGCCCGCACCGAGGTGCGCAATTCGGTTACCGACAGCACCATTACCGAAATATTATATGAGATGGAAAGAATTGTCAGTGAACCTGTGGATGAAGAAAGCCTTGAACTGGTAAAAAACTTCCTTAACGGCAGTTTTGCCCGCTCACTGGAAAGCCCCCGTACCATTGCAAACTTTGCACTTAATATTGAGCGGTACGATCTGCCGGAAGATTACTACGATACTTACCTGGAAAGGCTCAGCCAGGTGACCGCTGATGATGTTCAGCAGATGGCACGCAAATATATCAGGCCCGGCAACAGCCATATTATAGTTGGCGGCAACAAGGCAGAAGTGGCCGAATCGCTTGAAAAGTTCAGCTCCAACGGGGAGGTTGAGTTTTTTGATGCCTTCGGGCGAAGGTTGGAGGATCAGGAAATTGATGTTCCGGAAGGACTTACAGGCAGTGCTGTAATTCAAAACTATATTGATGCCGTTGGCGGAGCGGAGAGAATGAAGGAAATTAAGGATATTACCATTAATATGAGTGCCAGTATCCAGGGAATGGTGGTTGATATGGTCATAAAGCAGAAAGCTCCTGACAAGTATAAATCGATAATGAGCATGGGCGGTAATGTTATGCAGCAGCAGGTATTTGACGGCACAAGAGGAAAAATGAGCGGGATGCAGGGCACCATGGAACTTGAGGGAGATATGCTGGAAGAGATGAGGGTACAGGCACTTATGAACCCCGAACTTACATATGAGGAGAGGGACTTTACCCTCAGCCTGGAAGGATCAGAAACCGTGTCAGGTAAAAATGCCTGGAAAGTCAATATTACCAGTCCCCGAGATGTCACTGTTACAGAATTCTTTGATATCGAAACCGGCCTGAAGCTGCGTACGGTTGTTACCCAGGATTCTCCGATGGGTAGCATCACCCAGATAACCGATTATGAGGACTACAGAGATGTTGACGGAATGAAATTCCCTTTCCTGATGAAACAGCAGGCCGGTCCGCAGGCTTTTGACATGGAAGTTAAATCCATTGAGATAAACCAGGGACTTGAAGATGAGATTTTCAGTATCGACTGATTTTAATTTAAAGAGACGAATTTTTTCATGATTCGTCTCTTTTACCGGGATGCTGCCCGGCCTGCTGAGGGAGCCCGCATTGGGAGCCTGCTGAGAATTAAAAAAGCAGCTGCTGATAAAGTTATTCCAAAGATATTGGGATCAAGGTTAAAAGGAAGATAAATATCTGCAGCGCTGAGCACCAGAGTTGTACCTCCCCCCAGAAGCATTGACCAGAAGGCTGCGAGGGGAGTACGCCTTTTAAGAAAAAAGGCGCCGATAACCGGTACCAGAAGACCCGATACCATAAAAGCATAGGAATACAACATCAATTCAAGCACATTTTCCATAGAGGCAGCCAGCAGCAGGGCAAGCACTCCGATAATCAGGGTAAGCAACTGTGAGAGCCTGAGCATCACCCTTTCATTTTCTTCTATTTTAAATATCCTTGAAAGAATATCCGTAAGCAGGTTCCCGGAAGCAGCCATCATGCAGCTGTCTGCCGTTGACATTATTGCCGAAAAGTAAGCTGACATCATAAGCCCCATCAGTCCCACCGGCAGCACTGTTCTCAGCAGCATGGGAAGTCCCATCTCGGGATCAAGGCCGCCACCACTCATATGCCCAAGATATTCAAACATCCCGTTCTCATAGGCAACCCTTGCAAAAAGGCCAAGTATAACCCCCATCATTGCCATAAAGGGCCATTCAAAGATCCCGGCAAGGAACCAGGCTCTTTTTGCCTGTTTTACACCATGTGTTGAATAGATCCTCTGGTAAAGTGTCATACCCACAAACCAGATTGGTATGATAGTTACCACCCAGTTCACTATGGTTTGCCAGGGAACATTTCTGAAAGATAAAAATTCAGGCCCGAGAGTTTCTCTTATGGCAGGCATACCGCCTATAGCGATATAGCCTGTGGGGATACCAATAAAGATCAACCCGCCCATCAGGATTATCCACTGGAAGGTATCGGTATAGATAACCGCCTTGATACCTCCCATTACAGTATAGACTACGGCAATAACCCCCATAACTATCAATGCGGTGTTCAGGTCGAGATTAACAAATGTGGCAGATGCGAGCTTTGCACCGGCAAGAATCTGTGAGCTGGTAAAACCAAGGTAGCCTATGGCGGATATTACACCCGCCATCATGGCAACACGGGGACTGTAAAAGTGGGCAAATATCTGCGGAAAGGTAAATAATTTCAAATCCTTACCCAGGGGGTGTACTTTGGGAATCAGGATAACGGCACTCAGCCATGCACCGATAAGACCGGTAAAGAGCATCCAGGAACCAGCCAGACCCATTAAAAAACCCAGTCCCCCCAGGCCTATGGAAAAACCACCT
>PXAP01000342.1 GCA_003567115.1 Bacteroidota bacterium | reverse complement strand
TGAAGACATATGCAATTTCAGATGGTTTTACATCGAGTTCCTTTGCAGCTTTTTGAAGAAGCTCTTTATTGATGTAATCCCATTCTTTGACATTGGGGTCATCTTTGGTGCGCTTATTCAGTTCCTTTACCAGTTTTTCCGTTAGCCGCCTGGCTGAACAGCCGCTTTGTCTTGAAATAGTGACGACAGGACCAGGTTCTTTCGGAGGCGCAGCATCCTCTTCGCCTTCGTGCAGTCGCCGGTTAAGATAGTTAAACAAAAGATCGGACATCGTGTAAAGTTTCAGACCATAATTAAAACAAAATTAAACAATTCTAAATATACAAAAATCCTTAAAACTATTATCCTTTTTTTTAAAAATTTGAAAATTATTCTCTTTTCGGGATATATACTGAAGATACGAACCGGATTACCGGCGGCATTTTAAATGAATTATCTGACCTGAATTGAGTTTTTACAAAATTTCGTTTTTTTTCAAACTTACAATATATTCAAATACATAAATTATATTAGTTTTAACTGTATTTCGGTTTTCAGTATTTATCGCTCCGCCTTAACTTATTATTATCTAGAGGATATTATTTGTTTATCATTAAGTTAATCTGCCGTGTTCCGGTAATAATGTTTTTTAATCCGTTGAAACCTTATGAATGACTGTATTCTTTTGTCAGAAACAGGATAATGAGGTTTTTAAATAAAATTTTTTCATCTTGCCCTGGGTAATTTAAGATGAAAAAGTTCATATATATTAATTAAATATCATATTATTACAGATGGGAATTTCAAATAAGAGGTTTTGTACAGCGAAATATTAATACCACTTATTACAGCAATGTTTCTTGCTGTAAACATGGGTGCCAGCGGCACGGCTCCATCGTTTTCTGCTGCTTACGGGGCAAATATCATCAAGAGGCTTGCCGTACCGGGGGTATTCGGATTGTTTGTGCTTCTGGGAGCCATTGTTGCCGGGAAGCAGGTTGGAATTACCATGGGACAGGAGCTGATCCCTCAGGAAATGATTACCCCTGAAGTGTTGACCATAGTATTGTTTTCGGTGGGACTTTCCATGCTTATCGCCAACTACCTGGCAGTTCCCCAATCCACCAGTCAGGCCACGGTATTTGCCATCAGCGGCCCCGCGATCTTTTACAATCAGCTTAATTCACCCAAATTATTATATGAAATCATTCCAGCCTGGTTTATATTGCCTATGATTTCGTTTATCATAACCCTTCTTGCAGGAAAACTGCTTTACAAACGTATAAAAGAGTCACCGTCGATAGATTACGAGAAAATATCGAATCATAAAATTCTGAAGGTATTTGTTTTTTTATCTGCCTGCTATGTTGCGTTTGCCATAGGGGCGAACAATGTTGCCAATGCTTCAGGTCCCATCGCCTCAATGGTTATGAATGAACTGGGTATTGATGCCGGCATTGAGGAGAATTATATAATGATAATAACGGTAACTACACTTATAATAGCACCCTGTTTTGCCATAGGAAGCTCATTATTCGGATACAGGCTTCTTCATTCCACCGGTAAGGGAATAGTTGAGTTCGGCCTTGTCGGGGCAACATTAATTTCCATAGTAACGGCTACTCTGTTACTTCTGGCCTCAATTACCAGGGGCATACCCACATCCCTGGTCCAGTTAAACACTTTTGCCATAATTGCAGTTGGTATTTCAAAAATGGGATGGAAAAAGGTGATAGTCGACAAGACTGTACGGAAATTCTGGATAATATGGATAGTTGCCCCCGTTTTTGCTCTGTTTCTTTCCTATACGCTTACTGCTCTTGCCCATCGTTACGGAATTATTTTTTTCTGATAACATTTTACTTACCGGTTACGTTGTAATGTAATTAAAATATGATGCTGAAGATGAAATTTCAGTGGAGCAGCATTTCAGCCCGGACTTAGAATTTAATATAATTGAAAACCCGGCAATTTTTTATTTTTGGATTTTTAAATTCCGGACATGGCAGTGTTAACAGAAAAGAATAAGAGGTTACCTCTTTATATTAAGGCTTTTATCTTTATAATGACTTTAGTCCTCACGGCCGGGTTAGTATTTGGCTTCATTATCTGGCAAAGGGTTTTCAGTCCAAACGTTACTGCAGGGCATGAGGTGCCGGCAGACTTGTATATACCTACCGGGGCTGATATGGATGAGGTTTTGGATTTGCTGGAGGAAAATGAACTGATAAAAAACAGATCCACGCTGGAATGGCTTGCAATAAGGAAGAATTATCATAATAATGTACATCCCGGCCGGTTCAGGTTAAGAGAAGGAATGAGCAATAATGAACTGGTTAACATGCTTCGTTCGGGCAACCAGGTACCGGTTAATCTTGTTTTTATCAGTCAGCGTAATGTTGAAGAATTGGCTTCGGTTGTTTCAAGACAGATAGAAGCTGATTCATCTGATATTACCGAACTTGCCGGCGATAATGAATTTATTGAATCGCTTGGTTTTACCAGGGCAGGCTTACCCGCTTTATTTATTCCCAATACCTACGAGTTTTACTGGAATACTTCTGCAGAGCAGTTTTACCGGCGTATGAAAAATGAGTATGACAGGTTCTGGAATGAAGAGAGGGAGCAAAAGATGCAGTCGCTTGGCCTTGATCCTGTTCAGGTTAGTACTCTTGCCTCCATTGTATTTGAGGAAACCGTAATAGAGGAGGAGATGCCTGTTATTGCAGGAGTCTATATTAACCGTCTCAACCGGGGCATGCGTTTGCAGGCGGATCCGACAATAAAGTTCGCAATAGGCGATTTTACAGTCAACCGTATTTTAAATGTTCACCTGGAAACAGATTCGCCTTACAATACATATATATATGCAGGGTTACCGCCGGGTCCGATTATAATTCCTCCGGTGCAGGCAATAGATGCAGTTTTGAATGCTCAGGAGCATGATTATCTTTATTTTTGTGCCCGGGAAGATTTCTCCGGCTATCACAGGTTTGCCAGAACTCTTTCCGAACACAACCGTAATGCACGCCTCTACCGGGATGCATTGGACCGGAGAAGGGTGTTCCGGTAAATACTTTGTTCATGCTGTATTACAGGAGCAGGAATAATCACATATATGTTTTCTGTCAATCCGCGAAACCCGAAGGTAGTGATCACTGCAATATCCTTCCGGGGAAGGACCGGGTGTAGCCATAATGGCAGAGCAGCAGGAACAATTATATTATGTTTACTTCAGGCTCCAGTCTTATCCCGAACATCGAGAATACCGAATCACTGATTTTCATGGCCAGATCCAGTATTTCTTCTCCCGAGGCACTTCCGTAATTAACCAGCACCAATGCCTGTTTATCATGTACTCCGGCATTTCCCCATTTTTTCCCTTTCCATCCGCACTGCTCTATAAGCCATCCTGCGGGTATTTTGACCCTTTCTTCCGATACCGGATAAACAGGTATTGAATCATACTGTTCTTTTAACTTGTTTGCTTTTACCACGTCAATAACCGGGTTTTTAAAAAAGCTTCCTGCATTGCCGAATATTTTGGGATCGGGCAGTTTTGATTTGCGGATACTTATTACTGCATTACGGATAGTCTTCAGATCAGGGCCTCCCGTTTTTTCAACTTCTGCCTGCAGGTTGCCGTAAGTTGTATTGAAGACAGGGTTATGATGCAATTTGAAAATCACCGATGTTATAATAACCCTGTTTTTTAAACGGGTTTTAAATATACTGGTTCTGTAGCCAAAAGAACATTCACTGTTTGAAAGCGAAGCCGGTTTTAAGGTTTCCAGGTCAAGGAAATTTACTCTTTCTATAACCTCTTTCACCTCCGTACCGTATGCTCCTATATTCTGTATCGGGGACGATCCTGTTGAACCCGGTATGAGAGAAAGATTTTCAATTCCCCCGAGATTATTTTCCACTGCCCACTTAACAAAATCATCCCAGTTTTCTCCGGTGCCAACTTCTACAACACAGCTTTCAGAGTTGTTGCTGATAATTTTCACCCCCATTATTGCCGGGTGTAATACCAGTCCGTTAAAATCCTTTGTAAACAGAATATTGCTGCCTTCTCCAATTATCATGAAAGGAAAGAATTTCCTGTTATTGTCAAGCAGAACCCTTATTTCCTGAATATTTCGGGGACTGGCAAAATAGCGGGCTTTTACTTCTATACCGAGTGTATTATGTTGTTTAAGAGAGTAATTTTCTTTTACAGGTATCATATTTATGCTGTATTCGGAATGTAAAGATAACCAAATGGGTTTATTTTTATTTTTCATAAATTTTTCCGGTAAATTTTTTTCATTTGTACATATGTAATTTTTAATGAAAAAAATTTAATCTAAATTTGTATCAAAATTACAGGTTCCGTAGCTCAGCTGGATAGAGCAACAGCCTTCTAAGCTGTGGGTCCCAGGTTCGAATCCTGGCGGAATCACAAGAATTCAAACAAAGCTCATTACATTCAGAGCCAGGATCATGAGCGGGTCGTGATTGTGGCCTTGCGGGGGCGAACTAATCCTGGCGGAATCACCAGAATTCAAACAAAGCTCATTACATTCAGAGCCAGGATCATGAGCGGGTCGTGATTGTGGCTTGTGGGATGCCGCCTATCAAATCAATTCCCTGTGCTTGAGTTATCTGACAATGACAATTGTTAATGGTAATTATTTTTTTTAGTTTATAAAAATTAATATTACTTTTAGATGTGATTATCCTTTTACCGAAATAAGCTAAGGAAAAGGGAAAAACCGCAAAAAAGGAATAATATTGCCGAATCATCTTTTCTGGCCGGTTTTGTCCGACAGTTGATATGATTGGAAAGTGATAAGGAATCATTATAAATTTCAGAAATATGCCGGGAATAATTAACCGTCGCGAGTTTCTGCATTTAAGCCTCACCGGTACCGCTTTTTTAGGTGCGGGTCTTGTCAATATAAGCCATAAGTCTCCCGGCACATCTGTAATAGATAAGGTCAAACTTGGCAAAACAGGCCTTATTGTGCCACGGATTGCCATGGGAACCGGGACAAGCGGAAGCCGGCGTGAATCGAATCAGACCAGGATCGGAATGCAGGAATTTGTTAAAATTGCCCGCCGTGCCTGTGACAGGGGGGTGAAATTTTTTGATATGGCTGACCTGTATGGATCACACACCTTTGTAAGGGAAGCACTTAAAGAGATACCCAGAGATGAAGTTATCCTGCTTACCAAAATCTGGACCAGAGGCAGCAGCTGGTATGATACCGAACCTGTTGAAAAAACGCTCGATCGTTTCCGTTCAGAAACCGGAAGCGATTATTTCGATGTGGTACTTCTTCATTGTATGATGAGTGGCAACTGGAAGGAAGAGATGAAGACATTTACAGATTCACTTGCAAAGAAAAAACAGGAAGGAGTGGTAAAGGCTGTCGGTGTTTCCTGCCACAGTATTGATGCTCTCAGATTGGCAGCAGATGATCCGTGGGTTGACGTCATTATGGCAAGGATTAATCCTTTTGGCACCCTTATGGACGGGAAACCTGAGGATATTATGCAGATTCTGGCAACTGCAAGAGAAAACGGGAAAGGTGTTATAGGTATGAAAATTTTCGGGGAGGGGAAAAACATATCAGATGATGAACGTGAAAGGTCTCTGAGGTATGCGATAAACAGTCCTGATATTCACTGTATGACTCTGGGGCTGGAGTCTGTTGAAGAGTTGGATGATGCTGTCGACCTTGTTACCGGCTCGGTCTGACCTTATTTTTTATTGAAAGTCGCATTACTTATATTTATAATTAGCAGGTTATGATAAAGTTAAGAACAATTCTTTTTATCTGTTTTTTTGTTTCAGCACAGTTTTCCCATGCTGAAAATATAATTTTGCCGTCGATTGATGACCACAAGGAAGATTCGGGATTTTCCAGATCCCTTGCAAAATATGTGAGCGGGATTGTGCTCGAACAGGGCTCGGAAGTTCGCGATGGGGAATTAATAGACACATCGGTTATCTGGATACCCACCTATTATGGTTATCATAATTTCCTTGGTGTACTGGATAATTATATTATACATCACACTTCAATTACCACCCTTAGAACATGGCGAATGGCCGACAGGAACTACTATGTTATTAATCTGGGTAAAAAAGACTTTTTAATCAATATCATCTATGATTCTCGAAATTCATTGTTAATGCTCTCTCACCCTCCCGGATATTAGAAATTAAAAGAAAGCGTAATTAATTTTCAGCATAAAGGTATTATGCGGAAAGATACCAAAGACATCTCCGATTTGCCTGTCCAGCGATCTGTCATAGGGTGAAGAGTCCCGGGGGGGCGCCAGGGGATTCAGCTCATCCCTTTCTCTGCGGCCCTGGGTCCATACCAGGTATACTGTTGAACCGGGCCTGTATTCCCAGCGCATCACAAGGTTGGTCTGCAGGGTTTTATAATTAAAGTCCCTTTGCTTGGGATAAGATGTAAATGATGCAAGTTCATCGGGATTGACCAGAATGCTGAAATTATCATATTTACCCCTGGCCAGAAACAGCTGGGTGTATAGCTGCAGGGAAAGACTATTTGTAAATGTAAGTGAACTTCTTATGGTAAAATCCAGTGAACGTGTATCCCGTTCACCGAATACCGGTAAATAATATTGACCGGGGGAGTATTCGTCAACATTGATAAGCATGGGTTCCAGCAATCCATTGTCATCAAAGCTGGTAAAATCTTCCGGGGAGAGTGCATCAGGAGACGCTGATAGACTTCCTATCATCCAATCCCCGTTGGCTTTCATAAATGTTTCATTTGATGCCCATGCTGTGACCGATCTTTCCCATTCACTTTCCAGAATCCCGGAAAATGAAATTCTGGTACCTATATCCCAGTCTCCCTGTAATCCCATGCTGTATTCATAGCCACCGTCAGCGAATAATTTATAGCTTCCCCCGGGGGTTATTTTCCAGTTTTTCCGTTCGTCTGTGATGTATTCTCCGGTAAATTCAATACTATAAGGCCTGGCCCATCTGTCCAGTCCTCTTGTTTCCCATATATCATAACCGCCGAGTATTTCAGAAAAAATGCTGTTGAACCTTATACTCTGGAAATCACGGGTAGTAAAATCTGTTCTCAGCACCCAGTAGTCCCCCATGTTCCATAATTCCCTGTATGAATACCTTTGTCTGTTACGGAAAGAGATATTTGCCCTCTGAAAAGGTCCTATGGCCTGCCCTCCCCTTATATTATAAGTGAGTCCCGACCATGCTTCGTAAAAGTTCTGTTCAAAGCTTGTCCATCCTATATCGTTGGGGTTATACTGATCGGAAAACACCAGAAATGTAACATGACCGTCAATGGTTCCCTCTCTTCTTCTGAAAGTCAGGCCGCTCATAAATCCGCTTTCATCCTCCCGGCCGGCGATCAGTGAATTCCTGTTTGCAAAAGCAGCAATTCCTTCAAAACTGTAAAGGTTGTCAACAAACCGCAAATCCCAGTCAACACCTCCCGTCATACTTTGCCAGCCGATGCCGTTTTTTGCCGGACTCTGGTAGGCGGTTAGTATTCCCCCTGCAGATGAGTAATGACCAAGTTGCTGACTGGCGCGAACCACACCGTAATTGTGGGCGGGATTGAAACTTTTACCGGCAGTTGTTCCCAGAATTCCGAAAGAGAGGCCATCTGCTGACCGTCCCGATACCTTTGCCGCCCCGATTATAGGTTCACGGGCACCTATACGGCGTGTATAGAAAAGACTGCTCCTGCCTATCCCGAACCGAAAAATATCCGCTCCTTCTGTAAAAAACGGACGCTTCTCGGTGAAAAAGGTTTCAAATGCCGTAAGATTAAGTACTGCAGGGTCGGCTTCTACCTGACCAAAATCAGGGTTTACAGTAGCATCCAGCATTATATTGGGGCCAAGCCCGACCTTAATGTCACCACCGATATTGATCATGTAATCATGCTCTGCCTTACCCGGTTCAATGGTATTTTCATATATATCATATCCGGACAGTATATAGGGTCTTATTTCAATGTTTCTTCTGGGTTCAATATCCTTGATGCCGGTTATCTGCCCGTACCTTGCCACCAGATTTGACCTTTCGGTACGTGGTATATGAGGCCATTCGGAAATTTCTCCCAGTCGCGGTATACGCCTGGTGAAATGAATTCCCCAGGTCTGCTCCTCAACATCAGGAAAGCGAAGCATGCTGTAGGGAATTCGTATTTCTGCGATCCATCCGGCGTCGGTTATCCTTACGGAGGAAAACCAGATGGCATCCCAGGAAAGATCCAGTCTGCTTCCTTGCTGTCCGTCCATTTGTACCCCGGCAGCATTGACAGCGAAAGTATATGCATTCCTTCTGTTGAAATAGGAATCAATCGAAACCATGAACCAGTCCGCCCGGTTAAGCTCATCCCTGCGCCCCAGGGTATTCTCAATGGCATCGGGATCATCATACATTACAGCTCCTATATACAGGTCATCCGTACCGTAAAGTAAGCGAACCTCGGTTTTTTTTGTTGCCGGCAAACCCTCTACAGGTTCATACTGTATGAAATCACTTATAATATATGCATTCTCCCATGCATCTTCATCCAGAATACCATCTATTGATATTTGAGATTCAGTAAAACGGGCACTAATTGAATCAGCGCCCTGAGAATGTACGGTTAAAGGTAAGCAAACCAACAGGAACAGAAGAGAAACGAAAGACTTAATCATAATTAAGAATACCAGGTGATAATTATTTGAAAATAAAAGTGCCGAAATTATGAGGCTCATGAAAATGCCTGTCCGTTTCTTGCCAGCTGAATCTTGTTGATCCTTTGTCGTAGTCGAGCCTGTACATATTGGCCTTCCATCGATCACCCGGTTCAGGTGGCTCTATAACAAGAGGATCAAGAAGATTCCATGGAATAAAAAATTCTGCCATCCATCCTTTTACATTTCCACTTTCATCTCTAAGAATAGTAGTTTCACGACGTGTTTTTCGGTCTCCTTCATATTTCCAGGGTAACCAGCCAAGAAAACGGCGATCACCATCCAGGTTAGGTATGAGAAGAGTTAGTTCATAATTAAGTGGCGATAATTGGTATTCAAAGTAAAGGGAGGAATTTTCATCCGGCATTAAAAACACTTCCACAACATCCTCTTTCCATAAATCCAGATTATCGGCTTGCATGGTAGCGGTAATAATTTCATCCTCGCAGTGAAAAAGGAAATATATTCCTGTTTCGGAGTAGAGTACTTTTACTTCAGTAGTGTAATCAACGGTATTTTCTGTTCTTTTGGGGATAATTTCCCATTCTGTGTTATTCCAGGCCGGTGAACTGCCATCGCCGGTAATTTCAAAATCCGGTGTTCTGTTTATTTGAAGATAACCGGTCCCGTTGTTATTTGACGCATCTGTCATTTTAGGGGACATTAAATTAAATATTGATATTAAAATCAGGGCTTTTAAATACGACATTGGTATTGGGGATTTAAATTTAAAATCAGGGCTTTTATGTAGAACATTCGTACCGGGAAATTATTGTTTTTTTTAAAGAGAGCATTTATTGTTATAACCTTAGATTTTTATAATCAGGTCCGCGTCCGGAACAAATACAATTTTATACCGGGCAATATAAATAAAATTACTTTAATCTGGGATAAAATATCTTGTAAAGATCAAGATTATAAAAACTGCAAAAGATCTTATATTTTGCCTGGCAAACCTGAATTGCAAAACAAAGGCTTTTTTTTACAGGAATATTAATTCCCTATTAAATGGCCGTGCCTGTTAAATTTAAAAAACCAGGCTGTTCAGGAATAAAGTGGTTCGCTTTCTGCTTTTCTGCCTGCGGCATCGACTGCAATAACCTTAAACTCATTTCCCGAAGAGACCTGGTAAGTAAAGGGGGCCTTTGATACCTGGGGTGTATGCTGAACAGTTTCCAGGATCTCCCCGTCCCTTATTATCTCATAATGTGCAACCGGCTCATCACCTGCATAACTGGTATCCCATGAAAGTTTTATCATGTCGTCTTTTTCAAGCCTGACATTCCCTGGAGGGGTCAGCCCCTTATCAGGAAGCTGAAAATAATTGGTTTCACCATCACGTGCCCTTGCTCCGATTTTTTCCAATTCCCTTCTTTCGTTCTCACTCAATGCATCCGCCTCAATCTGAGCTGCATAGTAATTCTGTACAAGCTGGCATCTGAGAGGATCATCATCTATTTCACCTATTCCAACAATGAGTGTATGTACTCCCGGGGTGGTAAGAGCATATTCAATAAGAGGCTTGCTGGGTACCTCTTCGGTGCCGATTATCCTGACAACATCATCGGGAACCCTTGACCATCCGGGTTCTTTTGTATACATGGCGCCGTCAGCAAAAACCTTCATACCGATTACTCCTATATTTTTTGCCTCTGCAACCGGAATAACATTGTACTGCATATTCAGATACCGTCTGTCGTTTACGTTTATAGAAACCAGCATACCGTCCAGCAGATCCCACTGGTCACGCTGAATCATGTCAATCATGGCCGGAGCGTTATGATGTCCTGAAAAGCCGAGATGCCTGATCAGCTTCTCATTTTTCGGGTTAAGACCTGTAATGTTGGTGCCGTCCCTGAAATCACGAAGGGCAATAAGAGCTCCAAAATTATCATCCATATCGAGGGGTGTTTCCAGTCCCCGGTAAACTACATCAACCTCTTCGAAATTCACGAGGTTATGGATCATCATCATATCAACGTATGAACCTTCGGGATAGGTCCCGTCATCGTTTCCGAACATCTGTGAAAGGGACCGTTTCAGATCGGCTACCGCACCTTCACCATGATTTCCCTCGGTGCTGTTTCTTACGTTGGGCAGGGTGGGATATCCACCTTTGGCCCAGCGAATCATTGTTTTTGTTGTCAGGAAAACAGATTCCCTTAATTGTTGATTATAGCCTGGTTGTCCCGGGATCAGATCCATTTCTCTGAAAGCTTTACCGAAATTAACCTGACTTGGGCCATAAACATTGGAGGTATCAAAATAGTTGATACCAAGATCGAAAGCTTTCAGGATAATATTTGCCGGCTCTACATCATCCGGTGTCCATTGTAAGGATGACTGTCCGCCAAGCGCCATTGAGGTTACATCAAAATTGATTTTTCCGAAACGGCGTTTCATGGGTTCAGGGATAATTTCCGTTTTGCAGGCGACGGCAGGCATTAAAGTAATCCCTGCAGCAGCAGCAGCAGAAAGACGCATAAAATCCCTGCGTGAAAGTTTGGGTCCGGTTTTCTTTTTCATGATATAAGATTTTTGGATTAACGGGCAAAATTGTTTTACATTTAACAATAAACAAAATTAATAAAATAAGATCACTAATATTGCTTTGCTTTTAATTAATTTTACTGACCTGTTTGGCACCTTTTATTATGTTCACGCAACACTAATGATATTTTTTCCGATTAATTTTCCATACAGGGTATGGGTGAATATCTCAAACCTTTAGGTGGAGACTTAAATCTAAATTACTTAATCTATTTTACATGACGGTTAACCTGTTGTCATTGATACCGGATATAACGCCCGGAATAATTATGAGATTACAGGTATATCCGTTACCGGAAGTGGTTTTGAAAGCAGAATAAGTTTTTTCTCCAAAGGTTTTTACTTATCGTTATTATATATTATATTTGCCCTGCATGATCGCAG
Organism: Bacteroidota bacterium; assembly: GCA_003567115.1. Lineage (GTDB taxonomy): Bacteria > Bacteroidota > Bacteroidia > Bacteroidales > PUMT01 > PXAP01. The sequence goes on along the minus strand of PXAP01000342.1, from coordinate 15,690 downwards.
AGATTTCATACGGCAGTATCAACTTCATTTTTTTCTTTTTTGGTAACCCTGAAAAGGGGCCGTAATATTGCCGTATATTATAATATGAGCTATTTAAGGTCCCGGATTTCCGGGACCTTTTTTTTTAAATCTGATTAAAACATATAACAATGACAAAAAGGATGCACGACAATGATCTGTTCAGAGTCGCAATACAGGGAGGATACGGAGCTTTTCACGAAATTGCAGCCAGGAAGTATTACAGTGATATCAGGCTGGAGATAATTCCCTGCGATACTTTCATCGATCTTTTTGATTCAATAGCCACCCGCAGTGCTGATTCGGCAGTTGTTGCCATTGAAAATTCTCTTGCCGGTTCGCTGATCCCAAATTATGCACTGCTGAGCCGATCTGAACTCAAGGTAACGGGGGAGGTATATCTCCGTATAGTTCAAAATCTTATAGGCCTGCCCGGACAAAAGCTGAAAGACATAAGAGAGGTCCATTCACATCCCATGGCTATACTTCAGTGCCAGGAGTTTCTTGAACCACTGAGAAAAAAGGGGGTTAAAGTGACAGAGTCTGTTGATACCGCACTTAGTGCAAAATGGATAAGTGAAAATAAAAAAAAGGATGTGGCCGCCCTTGCCAGTGACCTGGCAGCAGATATGTACGGACTGGAAATAATTGCCGAAAGTATTGAGAGCAATAAGCGCAACTTTACCAGGTTTCTCATTGTTGAACCGGGCAAAGACAGGGAAAAAAATAATGAATCAGAGGCAAATAACAAGGCTTCCATATGTTTTACGCTTCCTCACAAGGTAGGTAGTCTTTCCGGGATTTTATCGGTACTTGCCTATTACGGAATGAACCTTTCAAAAATTCAGTCTCTTCCTATAGTAGGGAAGGAATGGGAATACTTTTTCTATCTTGATATATTATATGATGATTATATAATGTATAAAAAAGCTATTTCTGCAATACAGCCTCTTATCGACCAGTTGCATATTCTGGGTGAATATAGAAGCGGTGAAAGATAAAAATCAAAAAAACATGATTTTTTTCAGTAATTTCTTTGATCTTAATTAAAAATTCATACATTTGCCCTGAATTAAGTTATAATAAGATGAGATATAATCTAACAACCATCATAATTACTATTCTCCCTGGATAAGCAGGAAGAAGTGAGAATGTTGTTTGATTAAATCTATTCAATAAAAACAAAAAAGCCCTCTCACTTCAAGGTGAGAGGGCTTTTTAATAGAAAGACATATGAAGCGGAAATTAAAAAGTGACTCAACCACCCGGGGCCGGCTTAATGCCGGCGCACGAAGTCTTTGGAGAGCCAACGGCATGACCAATGAGCAGATGGGTAAACCCCTTATAGCGATTGCAAATTCCTTTACTCAGTTTGTTCCGGGTCATGCTCATTTGCACCAGATTGGCCAGGATATAAAAAAACGGATTGAAAAAAAAGGTTGTTTTGCAGCCGAATTTAACACTATTGCCATTGATGACGGTATAGCCATGGGGCATGAAGGTATGCTGTATTCACTGCCATCGAGGGAACTGATTGCCGATAGTGTTGAATATATGGTAAATGCGCATTGTGCTGATGCCCTGATATGCATTAGCAATTGCGACAAGATAACTCCCGGTATGCTTATGGCTGCAATGCGGCTGAATATTCCGGCAGTTTTTGTATCCGGGGGTCCGATGGAAGCCGGCAAGGTTGGTGACAGGGCTGTTGACCTGGTTGATGCTATGGTGGCTGCAGGTGATCCGTCGAAGAGTGATGAAGAGATCTACCGGTATGAAAAGGAAGCATGCCCAACCTGCGGATCCTGTTCGGGAATGTTCACCGCCAATTCTATAAACTGCCTTAATGAAGCTCTTGGCCTTGCTCTTCCCGGTAACGGTACAGTGGTTGCAACTCATATTAACAGGACCCGGATTTTTGAAGATGCTGCTTCGCTCATCGTAAAGCTGGCTTACCGTTATTACAGGGATGGCGATGATGATGTCCTGCCCAGGTCAATTGCCAAAAAAAATGCGTTTGTTAATGCAATGAGACTGGATATTGCAATGGGAGGATCAACAAACACGGTATTGCATCTGCTTGCAATTGCTCATGAGGCAGGAGTGGATTTCACCATGGATGATATTGACAGGCTTTCGCGCACAACTCCGGTGCTGTGCAAGGTTTCTCCCAGCAGCAGTTATCATATTGAAGATGTGAACAGGGCAGGAGGAGTTTTTGGTATTCTGGCTGCTCTCAATGATGCCGGTCTGATTGACGGAAATGCTTTGAGGATTGATTATCCGAATCTTAATAAAGCCCTGAAACATTATGATGTGAGGTACTCTTCAGCCACTGATAAGGCATGGAATATCTACGGAAGTGCTTCCGGAGGCTTTAAAAATTTCAGCCTGGGTTCACAAAGTGCAGTGTATGATAACCTTGATCTGGACCGTGAAAGTGGATGTGTAAGGTCGGTAAAACATGCATATTCAAATGACGGCGGACTTGCGGTACTTTATGGTAATATAGCACGAAACGGTTGCATAGTGAAAACTGCGGGGGTGGACCCCTCATTAAATAAGTTTGAAGGCGTGGCAAGGATTTTCGAATCTCAGGATGATGCCTGCCTGGCAATTCTTAATGGCAGGATAAGTGCCGGAGATGTCGTGGTAATAAGGTATGAAGGACCACGGGGGGGACCGGGAATGCAGGAGATGCTTTATCCCACATCCTATCTGAAATCAAAGGGACTGGGGAAGCAATGTGCTTTGATAACAGACGGACGGTTTTCAGGAGGCACCTCGGGTCTGGCTATAGGTCACATATCACCTGAAGCTGCCGGCGGCGGAGAAATAGCCCTGTTGAGAGACGGTGACAGGATAATTATTGATATCCCCTCCAGAAGGATTGATGCTGATCTTCCCGACAGTATACTGAAATTACGTCACACTGAAGAATCGGAACGCATGGATAATGCCTATACGCCCGGTAAGAGAGAAAGGGTTTTATCCAATGCCCTGAAATTCTACGCCTCTGTTGTAACATCTGCCGATAAGGGAGCGGTGAGGGTAATGCCGGAAGTCCGTTTATCACACAGCAGCATGAATATTCAATTATAAGATATCAGAAAAAACTTTGGCAAAACAGTATTAATATGCAAAATCAAACAAATACATTAATGAAAGAATCCAAAAAACAACCGGTTATGATGACCGGGTCTCAGGCGGTTATGGAGTCTCTTTTAAATGAGGGAGTTGACCTTATGTTTGGATATCCCGGTGGAGCTATCATGCCTGTTTATGATGCCCTTTATTCCATTCAGGATAAATTGCATCATGTTCTGGTAAGGCATGAACAGGGTGCTGTACATGCAGCCCAGGGTTATGCCAGGGTGACCGGAAAGGTTGGCGTGTGCCTGGTAACCTCCGGCCCCGGAGCTACGAATACTGTAACCGGCATTGCAGATGCCGATATTGACTCTACACCTGTGGTGGTGATAAGCGGTCAGGTAGGATCCAGTCTTCTGGGGTCTGATGCGTTTCAGGAAACCGACATTGTAGGCATAACACAACCGGTAACAAAATGGAATTACCAGATTACCCGTGCTGAAGAGATCCCCCGGGCAATTGCAAGGGCTTTTTATATTGCAAAAAGCGGCCGTCCGGGACCGGTGTTACTTGATATTACCAAAGATGCACAGTTTGGTATGCTGGAATATACCTATGAACCGGTCACCTCAATAAGAAGTTATACTCCTTGTCCCCCGGTTGAACCGGCACAGATAGAAGAAGCCAGCAAGCTGATTAATCTGGCAAAGAAACCTATGGCACTGGTCGGTCAGGGTGTGTTAATTGCAGGGGCAGAGAAAGAGTTGCTCGAATTTCTTGAAAAAACTGATATCCCTGCCGCCCAAACACTTCTGGGGCAATCCGCTTTGCCTTCAGATCACAGGTTAAGTATAGGAAGACTGGGAATGCATGGTAATTACGGACCAAATATAAAAACCAATGATTGTGACCTTATAATAGCTCTGGGAATGAGGTTTGACGACAGGGTTACTGCTGATACCAAGAATTATGCAATCAAGGCCAAAATAATACATATGGATATCGATCCTGCCGAGATAAATAAAATAATCCATGCTGATGCACCTGTACTGGGTAACCTTAAAGATAGTCTTCCCATGCTTACCGCCAGGGTAAATAAAAATGATCACAGTGAATGGCTGGAGGAATTCAGGGCCTGCGACAGGATTGAGAATGAACGGCTGATTAAACGGGAATTATTTCCTGAAAAGCCCGAGCTTAAAGTAGCGGAAGTTGTAAGACGGGTTTCCGAGGCATATAATGATGATGCCATTATGGTAACTGATGTGGGGCAACATCAGATGACCGCCTGGCGCTATTTCAGATTCAAACGGTCACGTTCTGTTGTAACCAGCGGCGGATTGGGTACGATGGGATTCGGGTTGCCTGCTTCGATAGGCGCAAAACTTGGCAAACCCGACCGTCCGGTTTGCCTGTTTGTAGGTGATGGGGGGTTCCAGATGACCATCCAGGAACTGGGTACCATAAATCAATCCAAAGTACCTGTAAAGATCATTTTGATCAATAATAATTTTCTTGGTATGGTAAGACAATGGCAGGAACTGTTTTTTGATTACAGATACGCTTCCACGGAATTGATTAATCCTGATTTTCAAACAATTGCCAGGGGATACAATATTCCTGCAATTAAAGTGACAGAACGCAAAAACCTGGATAAAGCTATTGAAAAAATGGTTAATTCAGAAGGGCCCTTTCTGCTTGAAGTGGCTGTTGAAAAGGAAGGAAATGTTTTTCCCATGGTGCCGGCAGGTGCATCTGTTGCAGATATCAGGCTTGAATAATAATCGGTTTGTTAGCTGTTAAATATTATTAACAGGTTCAAATATCAAAACAAAGATCAATTATTAATTTTTAGTTCAATATGCAACCAATAATTCATTGAATATGATTAAACAGGAATTTACGATTACAATATTTTCTGAGAACCGGATTGGAATCCTTAATCAGATAGTCTCTGTTTTTACCAGAAGGCATATAAATATTGAGAGCCTTACATCATCCGAATCTGCTATCGAGGGAATACACAAGCTTACCATTGTTGTGTTTTCCAACAGGGAGGAGGTTGAAATACTGGCCCGGCAGATCGAAAAATCCATTGATGTATTAAAGGCCTATTCTTTTTCTCATGATGAAATTGTTTATCAGGAAATTGCCCTGTACAAGGTTCCCACTGCAAAACTTTTCAAGGGTAACGAGATCGAGAAGCTTGTCCGTCGCTACGGCGCAAGGATACTTGAAATGACGGCAGATTATACCATCATTGAAAAAACCGGCCACAAGGGCGAAACACAGGAATTGTTTGATAAACTCGATCCATACGGGGTGACACAGTTTACCAGGTCGGGAAGGGTTGCTATTAATAAGATGAAAAAGGAACCTCTCATTGATTACCTGAAAAATCTTGCCAAAAACGGTTTAAACACAAATATTCAATAAAGTATTCATTAATCAGATAAATCAATTTTTATTAATTATGGCAAAAATTAATTTTGGCGGTGTAGAAGAAACCGTCGTAACACGTGATGAATTTTCACTGGATAAGGCCAGGGAAGCACTCAAAAACGAGCTTGTTGCAGTTATTGGTTATGGGGTGCAGGGCCCCGCCCAGGCGCTTAATATGAAAGACAATGGCATAAATGTGATTGTAGGACAGGCTCCTGAATTTAAAACGGACTGGGACAGGGCCGTTAATGACGGATGGGTTCCGGGCAAAACCCTTTTCCCTGTTGAGGAAGCAGCCGGTAAAGGTACAGTGGTTCAGTACCTGGTTTCAGATTCGGCGCAACGTATTCTGTGGCCGAAACTCAAAGCCTGCCTGAATGAAGGCGATGCCTTGTATTTTTCCCACGGCTTTTCAATAACCTATAATGATCAGACCGGTGTAATCCCGCCCTCCAATGTGGATGTGATCCTGTGTGCACCAAAAGGATCAGGCACCAGCGTTCGTCGTAATTTTCTTGCAGGTACAGGTATAAATTCAAGTTATGCCATATTTCAGGATTATACGGGCAGAGCTGAGGAACGAACCATTGCCCTCGGTATAGCTATAGGTTCGGGTTATCTTTTTCCCACCTCATTTGAGTCTGAGGTTTACAGTGATCTTACCGGGGAGCGCGGAGTATTGATGGGTGCGCTTGCGGGCATTATGGATGCTCAGTATCAGGTATTACGTCAGAACGGACATTCTCCCAGCGAAGCATTTAATGAAACTGTGGAAGAGCTGACGCAGAGCCTTATACGACTTGTCGATGAGAACGGGATGGATTGGATGTATGCCAATTGCAGTGCAACAGCCCAGCGGGGAGCGCTGGACTGGCGTCCAAAGTTTAAAGAGGCTACCCTGCCCGTATTTAATGAGCTTTATGAAAAAGTAAGATCGGGTGAAGAATGTAAAAGGGTACTTGAATCAACCAGTTCGGATAATTACAGGGATATGCTTGAAATAGAACTCAGGGAGCTGCGTGAATCGGAATTGTGGAGTACCGGCAAGAAGGTAAGGCAATTACGTCCGGAGAAAAAGTAGGCTTCGTTAATATTGATAATAACAAATATTATATTGAACAGTAAATCAATTAAAATACAATGATATGACCAGTAAGATTAATATTTTTGATACCACCCTCAGGGATGGTGAGCAGGTACCGGGATGCCAGCTCAATACAGTTGAAAAAATTGAAATTGCCCGGCAACTTGAAAAACTTGGAGTAGATATTATTGAAGCAGGATTTCCCGTTTCGAGTCCGGGTGATTTCGAATCTGTGGTTGAAATATCCAAAACAGTTCAGGTACCGGTTATATGCGCATTAACCAGGGCAGTAAACAAGGATATTGATGTTGCTGCCGATTCTCTCAAATATGCCAAGAAAAAGAGAATTCACACAGGTATAGGGACATCTGAACTTCATATTAAACATAAATTTAAATCCACTCCCGAGGATGTTCTCAAACGTGCAGCCGAAGCTGTCAAATACGCCAGAAAATTTGTTGATGACGTAGAGTTCTACGCTGAAGATGCAGGGCGTACCGACAATGAATTCCTCGCAAGGGTGATTGAAGCTGTTATAAAAGCCGGTGCTACAGTGGTTAATATACCCGATACCACTGGCTATTGCCTGCCAGGCGAATATGGTGAAAAAATAGCCTTTTTGGTAAATAATGTGCCAAACATTGATAAAGCAGTTATATCCACTCATTGTCATAATGATCTTGGTATGGCTACAGCAAATACTATTTCAGGTATCATTAACGGTGCAGGCCAGGTTGAGGTTACTGTTAACGGAATAGGCGAGCGTGCCGGCAACACTTCTCTTGAGGAGGTTGTAATGGCTTTGAAAAGTCATCATTCTCTTGATTTTGAGACCGGCATTGATTCAACGCAGATAATGAAGTCAAGCAGACTGGTTTCTACTCTTATGAGAATGCCTGTTCAACCTAACAAAGCCATTGTTGGCAGGAATGCATTTGCACATTCATCCGGAATTCACCAGGACGGGGTGCTCAAACACCGTCAGAACTATGAGATTATAGATCCTGCCGATGTGGGGTTAAAAGAGTCCGCAATAGTGCTTACTGCCAGAAGCGGAAGAGCAGCGCTTAATCACAGGCTGCAAATACTGGGATATGACCTGAACACAGATGAACTGGAGGAGGTGTACAATCGTTTTCTGGAACTGGCGGACAGGAAAAAGGATATAAGCGATGATGACCTTGAAATAATTGCCGGCGAGAAGAAGCAAAAAGGCAAACCTCCGATCGAACTGGTTTCCCTTCAGGTAATGTGCGGTAAATCAACAATTCCTACGGCTACCGTCCAGGTTAGTTTTAAGGGAGATGTATTTACCGAGACTGCATCGGGAAACGGACCGATAGATGCATCATTTACTGCTGTCAAAAACCTGGTCAAAAGACGTGTAAGGCTGGAAGAGTTTCTGATACAGGCCATTACCAGGGGAAGCGATGATCTGGGGAAAGTTCATGTTCAGATTGAGCATAAAGGTGACAATTATTACGGCTTTTCTGCTCACACCGATATAGTTACTGCTTCTGTCGAGGCCTTTCTTGATGCAATAAGCAAAATATCATAATTTATACAATCAAAATCTTCCACCTTGAGTAAAAAAACGATTTTTGACAAGATATGGGACAGACATATTGTATATGATGTACCTGACGGACCTGGCGTACTGTATATTGACCGTCATTATATACACGAGGTTACCAGTCCCCAGGCTTTTGCAGGAATTAAAGATAGAGGCATATCCGTTTTCCGCCCCCGGAAAACAACAGCCACTGCCGATCACAATGTGCCTACTGTTAATCAGCACTTGCCGATTGATGATGAGCTTAGCAGGGAACAGATTAATAAACTGGCAGAAAATTGCCGGGAGCATAATATATCCTTTTACGGACTTGATCATCCCTGTAACGGAATAGTACATGTTATAGGACCCGAGCTGGGTATTACCCAACCGGGAATGACGCTGGTCTGCGGCGACAGTCACACCTCCACTCATGGTGCTTTTGGTAGTATTGCCTTCGGCATCGGTACCAGTGAGGTGGAAATGGTCCTTGCCAGTCAGTGTATACTGCAGACCAGGCCCCGGAAAATGCGTATAAGTATTGACGGTGAACTGCAGAAAGGGGTAACTGCGAAGGATATGATTCTTTACATAATTTCGCAGATATCTGCGGGAGGGGCAACCGGATATTTCGTGGAGTTTGCAGGATCAGCAATACGCAGCCTCTCCATGGAAGCAAGGATGACAATATGTAATATGAGTATCGAGATGGGAGCAAGGGGAGGTCTCATTGCACCGGATGAGGTCACCTTCAATTATTTAAAGAACCGTGATTTTTCTCCCGTGGGAGAAGAGTGGGAAAGTAAGGTGGAGTTCTGGAAAGCCTTACCTTCAGATCCGGGGGCAGAATTTGATAAAGAATTGTTTTTTAAGGCAGAAGAGATTGATCCGGTGATAACCTACGGGACCAATCCGGGAATGGGAACAGGTATCAGGGGAAGGATACCCTTGCTTGAGGAGATTGATGAAGCATCCCGGTCATCATTTAAGAAGTCCCTCGATTATATGGGTTTTTCTCCCGGAGACCTGATGGAAGGGAAAAAGGTTGATTATGTTTTTCTGGGGAGTTGTACGAATGGCCGGATAGAGGATCTGAGATCTTTTGCAGCTCTTGTCAAAGGCAAAAGGAAAGCAGATGATGTTGTTGTATGGATAGTGCCCGGCAGTAAACAGGTAGAAAAACAGGCTGAGGATGAAGGTATAGGAAAGGTTATTGAAGATGCGGGGTTTGAGATGCGTCAGCCCGGATGTTCTGCTTGCCTGGCAATGAATGATGATAAGATACCGGAAGGAAAATATGCTATTTCCACTTCGAACAGAAATTTTGAAGGGAGGCAGGGTCCCGGCGCCCGTACAATGCTTGCAAGTCCACTGACTGCTGCCGCAGCTGCTGTAACCGGGAAGGTGACCGATCCCAGGAAATTTTTGTAATTAAATATATTGTATATGCCGATAGAAAAATTCACAACATTAGTTTCAACTTGTGTTCCCCTTCCTTCTGAGAATGTGGATACAGACCAGATAATTCCTGCAAGGTTTCTTAAAGCGACAACCCGTGAGGGTTTCGGGAAGAATCTTTTCAGGGACTGGCGGTACGACAAAACAGGAAAACCGAAAGCGGATTTTGTGCTTAACAGTGATCGCTTTTCCGGACAGGTTCTGGTTACCGGCAAAAACTTCGGAAGCGGAAGCAGCAGGGAACATGCTGCCTGGGCCCTTAAAGACTATGGGTTCAGGGTTGTTGTCTCCAGCTTCTTTGCAGACATTTTTAAAAATAATGCCCTGAACAACGGGCTTCTTACCGTACAGGTGTCAGAAAGCTTTCTGGCAAAGCTGTTTGAAATGGTTCAGTCAGATCCGTCAACAGAGGTAATGGTTGATCTGGAAAAACAGGTTATTTCTATCATGCCCTGGCTGACGCAGGAGAGATTTGATATCAGCACCTATAAAAAAAACTGTCTTCTGAATGGTTATGATGATATAGATTTTCTGGTAAGCATCAGAGATAAGATCATTGAATGGGAAAAACAACATACTGAATTATGACGTTATTTATTCATAAAGTATTTTAATTGGCTTTGCCGATTAGATTCCCCGGTCCTCCGGGTCGGAAATAAAAAATCTATATGATACTTCGGGGCTGTGCCCGGGGTAGTTTATTAAATAAATGAAAGTTAAATTATAAAAACTCTGCCGGTTTGCCGGCAGAATAATTTTATGAAATGAATTTATTATTAGTATGAGAAAAGTTGAAGTAATGGATACCACCCTCAGGGATGGTGAACAAACCACGGGAGTTTCCTTTAATGATTCAGAAAAGCTGGCTATTGCCCAGATGCTTCTTGATGAGATCAGGGTGAACCGGATTGAGATAGCTTCTGCAAGGGTTTCGGAAGGAGAATTCCGCGCGGCAAAGAGAATAACCGAGTGGGCAAAGAAAAAGAATTATCTGGATCAGGTCGAAATTCTGAGTTTTGTGGACGGAACGCTTTCGCTCGACTGGGTTGTTGAGGCAGGAGGGAAGTGCATCAACCTGCTGACCAAAGGATCGTTAAATCATCTGGAAGGACAGTTGCGTAAAACCCCTTCTGAACATTTCAGTGATATTGATAAGGTTATTGAAGAAGCTGGAAAAAGGGGGATCAGTGTCAATGTATATCTAGAGGACTGGTCCAATGGAATGATACATTCTCCCGGCTATGTGTTTGAGATGATAGGCCACCTCAGTAAAAGGGAGGTAAAAAGGATAATGCTTCCGGATACGCTTGGTATTCTTAATCCTGACCAGACCTTCGAATTCTGCCGGACGATTGTGGACAGGTATCCCGGTGTGCATTTTGATTATCATGCACATAATGATTATGACCTGGCTGCTGCCAATGTGTATGCTTCTGTTAAGGCGGGGATAAACGGAGTCCATACAACAGTCAACGGATTGGGTGAAAGGGCAGGAAATGTCCCCCTGGCCAGTGTTATTGGAGTTTTGAATGATCAGCTCAAGGCAGAAAACAGCCTGGTAGAATCAAAACTGTCGAAGCTATCCAAAATGGTTGAACTGTTCAGCGGTTTAAGGATTCCTGCCAACAAACCTTTAACCGGTGAATATGTTTTTACTCAATGCTGCGGGGTTCATGCCGATGGTGATAATAAGGGAAATCTTTATTTTAATGATCTGCTGCCGGAACGATTCGGAAGGATGAGACGTTATGCTCTTGGCAAGACCTCAGGGAAAGCCAGCATAAAAAAGAACCTTGAAGAACTTGGTATTACCCTTTCCAGGGAAGATATTGACAAGGTAACCAGAAGGGTTATTGAACTGGGAGATAAAAAGGAGATTGTTACCACTGAAGATCTTCCCTATATAATTTCAGATGTATTGAAAAACGGTTATCAGGAGCAACAGATAGAACTTGTAAATTATCATCTTTCTGTGGTTCACGGATTGAAACCGGTTGCCTCATTAAGTATATGCATAAATGATAAGGTATACTCTGAAACTTCGGTTGGCGACGGACAGTATGATGCCTTTATGAAAGCGATGTGGAAAATCTACGGGAAACTTGATAAACCAAGACCGGTGCTAAAAGATTACCTGGTTACTATTCCACCCGGAGGTAAAACAGATGCTCTGGTGGAAACCACAATTACATGGGAATATGAAGGTATGGAATACAAGACCCGTGGTCTGGATGCCGATCAGACCGAAGCAGCGATAAAGGCCACCATGAAGATGTTGAACATTATTGCCAATCAGGAGTTAAAAACCAGGCCGGCCAGTGATTAATTAACAACCATTTACAAAATATTATTTGATGAACTTTAAAATTGCAGTACTTTCCGGCGATGGCATAGGTCCCGAAATTGTTGATCAGGCCATAAAAGTTATAGATTCTGTGTGCAGGAAAAAAGGACATCGTCCTGAATATCGAAAGGGACTTGTCGGTGCGGTGGCAATAGACCATACAGGTGATCCTTATCCCGAAGAAACCCACAGGATATGCATGGAATCCGATGCCGTTCTGTTCGGTGCAATCGGCGATCCCCGGTTTGATAATGATCCCAAAGCAAAGGTAAGGCCTGAAAAGGGATTGCTGGAGATGAGAAAAAAACTCGGACTTTATGCCAATATTCGTCCGGTGAAAACCTTCCCGGATCTGTTGCATAAGTCCCCACTCAGAAAAGATCTTGTTGAAGGAGCTGATTTCGTGACCATACGCGAGCTTACCGGTGGCATATATTTCGGAAAGCCCCAGGGTCGTTCGGAAGATGGAAGCATTGCCTATGATACGTGCGTTTACCATCGTTACGAGATAGAGCGTATCTGCCGCCTGGCATTTGATTTTGCCATGAAGCGGCGCAATAAGCTGACCATGGTTGACAAGGCGAATGTTCTGGCAACATCAAGATTGTGGAGAGAGACCATGCAGGAGATTGCACCGGATTACCCCGGGGTTGATGTGGAGTATATGTTCGTTGACAATGCTGCAATGCAGATAATTCAATGGCCAAAACGTTTTGACGTACTGGTTACCGAAAACATGTTCGGTGATATTCTTACCGATGAGGCAAGTGTAATTACCGGCTCGCTCGGCTTGCTTCCCTCTGCATCAATAGGATTGCATACATCCGTATTTGAACCGATACACGGCTCTTATCCCCAGGCTGCCGGCAAAAATATTGCCAATCCGCTTGCAACCGTTTTATCAGCGGCACTTATGTTTGAGTATGCATTTGAACTGGAACCGGAAGCCGGGATTATCAGACGGGCGGTTGAGGCTTCGATGAATGCAGGTGTCGTTACCCGGGACATTGATTCCTTAAAAGCGGCCAGTACCTCTGAGACGGGCGACTGGCTTGGTGAGTGGATTGATAACAGCAATATGTAAAGGAAAGATAAAATGACAGCTATCAGCTGTAAATCGTGCACAGTAAAACAAGGTGCAGGTATTATATATATTACGGCTACAGCATTCTGTAGCACCGGGTAAAGGCTTTTGAAATTGAGTAAAGATCATATTATGTAGCTGAAAAAGACAAAAGCCTTACCCCGGCGGGTAAGGCTTTTTATATATAACCGGTAAAACAGATAAATTGTTTAAATTTAACGGCTTTAAAAAGAATAACCATTATGAAGAAGGTTTTAAAATTCGGAGGAAGCTCACTGTCCGATACATCTGCCCTTAACACCCTTATGGAGGTCATTAATGATGACCTGGATAAGAAAAATGAAGTGCTGATAGTGTGCTCGGCACTTGAAGGGGTTACCGATCAAATTAATGAACTTGTCGAACTGGCTACACAGGGGAAGGATGTAAGCGACGGGTTGAAGGAGCTGGAGGACCGCCATTATACACTTATCCGCTCCCATCTTGAAATCCGCCGGCATAACCAGGTGCTTCTGGGACTGAAGCTTTATTTTAACCAGCTCGAGGAGATGCTTTCCGGGATAATGGCTTTGGGTGAAGTATCTTTACGCACTGTTGATCGTGCCTTTTCTTATGGTGAACTCTGTTCAGCTTTTATGTTCTCATCTTTTATTGAACAGTATTGCGGAAGTGCTGTTTTTGCCGATACCCGTCAATTGATAAAGACGGACAGTAATTTCGGACTGGCAAATGTAAATACAGAGTTCAGCAATTCCCTTATCAACCGGTTTATAAAAGAGAATAAAGACCTGATACCTGTATTTACCGGCTTTATAGCTTCCAATGAGGCAGGAATAACCACCACCCTGGGCAGGGGAGGTTCTGATTATACGGCTGCAATTATAGCTGCTGCCGCGGGCGCTGATGAAATACAGATATGGACCAATGTGGATGGTATAATGACCGCCGATCCGAGGATGGTCAAAAAGGCCTTTTCCATCCCCGAACTTTCATACAGTGAAGCGGTCGAATTAAGTTATTTCGGGGCAAAGGTGATACACCCCCCCATGATGTTTCCGGCAAGGTCTGAAAATATTCCCATTGTTATTAAAAACAGCTTTAACCGCTCTTTTAAAGGTACGTTTATATCGGCCGGCTCAACTTCAGATGGATCTCTTATAAAAGGAATATCATGCATTTCTGAAATTTGCCTGCTGACTTTACAGGGTGGTGCCATGGTGGGAGAGAAAGGGCTTAGCGGCCGCCTGTTCAACCGTCTCTCGGCAGAAGGTATAAACGTATTTTTGATTACCCAGGCCAGCTCCCAGCATAGTATAAGCCTGGCCATTAGTCCCCGCGATATAACCCTTGCCCGTAAAGTTATAAACAATGAATTTGAGCAGGATTTTGATACGGGAAGGCTTGAACAACCCGACTTTGACGATACGCTCAGCATTATCGCTGTAGTAGGGGAGAATATGCGTCATAAAAGAGGGTTGTCCGGAAAGGTTTTCAGCTCTCTTGGAAGAAGCGGAGTTAATGTTGTTGCCATTGCCCAGGGTTCGTCCGAGCTTAACATATCGATCGTAATAGACAGGCGGGATCTGTCAAAAGCAATGAATTCAATACATGATGCCATGTTTTTGTCGCCCGTAAAAACCCTCAATGTTTTCATAACCGGGGTCGGGAATATAGGCAAAACCCTTTTGCGCCAGATTGACAGTCACATGGCCTTTCTTGAGGAAAAGCGCCATATTAAATTGAGCATCATTGGTATATGCAATAGCAAAAGTTCTTTCTTCAACCAGGAGGGAATCAGTCCCCGCTCCTGGAAAAAGGATCTGGAACAAAAAGGAAAAGCAGGAACGGTCAATGATTTTCTGGAATATGCTTTTGGTTTAAACCTGCCGAATTCTGTGTTTGTAGACAATACAGGCAGCCTGGAGGTGCCGGAACTTTATGCCAGACTCTTTGAGAAAAACTTCTCCGTGGTTACCTGCAATAAAATAGGCAATACGGGAAAGTTTAGCACTTATAAGGAATATAAGAAGGTTTCCGGAAAGTTCGGGGTGGATTATTTTTACGAGACAACCGTGGGGGCGGGCTTGCCGATAATTAAAACCTTGCAGGAACTGCTGACAAGCGGTGATGAGATAATCAGGGTTGAGGCGATACTTTCGGGTACCATTTCGTTTGTATTTAACGAGTATAAGGGAGAACAGACCTTTGCCGGGGTGGTTAAAATGGCGCAGGAAAAGGGATTTACAGAACCTGACCCGCGCGATGACCTTAGCGGACTGGATTTTGCCAGAAAGATGCTTATTCTGGCAAGGGAGACCGGTTTGGAAACCGAGTTTGAGGACCTGGAAATGCAGCCGATACTGCCTGATAACTGCCTGAATGCATCGTCGGTAGAAGAATTTTACAAAGAGCTGGAAGCTTCGGAGGATTATTTCCGGGCAATGAAAAATAAAGCCGCTGCAGAAAACAAGGTGATGCATTATGTCGGGATCTTGTCTGAAGGAAAAGTAAAGACCCGGCTTCTTATGCTGGATCAAAGCCATCCTTTTTACAATCTCACCGGGAGTGATAATATAATCTCTTTTACCACCAACCGCTATCTGAGCAACCCGATGGTA
>PXAP01000190.1 GCA_003567115.1 Bacteroidota bacterium | reverse complement strand
GATACTTCTGGCTTCGGCAGCAGCAATCGTGGCCGTGACACTTGCTGCCACCGGCTGGCAGACCTGGAGGGCGGCACGGAGAAACCCGGTGGAGGCGCTGAGGTATGAATGACAGGAATGGCCGGCCGGGTTTAAAGTGGGTTGCAATTGACAGCCCGGTCCGGAATGAGGATATGTTGCAACGGGAAACCCGGCCTGGTGACGGGGCGGGAATGATCAAACAGGCAAAAAAGAAATGATTGATTATTGAATTTAAAATGCCATGATACGAAAAATCAAGAATCTTTATCAGCTGGCCGGGAAAAACAAAGCCACTTTGGTAACCAATGTTTTAGGGCTATCTATTGGACTGGCAACAACGATCCTGCTGGTGGCATTCATATTGTTTGAATGGAGCTACGACCGGCATTTTTCAAATGCCGGCAGGATATATCGTCTCCATACGATCTGGAAGGAGGGAGAAAGAGAATCGGTACAACCGATCAATTTACGCCAGGCTTTCACCGAAATACCGCAAAATGTCCCGGGTATTGAAACAACCGTTCAGATTTACAGGGGCTGGAGTACCGAGATTATATATGATAATGTAAGGTATGCCCATAACACTCTTTTATACGTCGATACGACCTTCTTTACTGTTTTTGATTTCAATGTGACTGAGGGTTCTGCTGAATATGCCCTTAATGACCCGGGCTCGATGGTTTTAACCCGGAGCCTGGCTCAAAAGATATTCGGCGACAATCCTGCAGTGGGACAAATACTGGAGATTGAAAATAAAAGTTACACGGTATCGGCTGTTATGGATGATGTTCCTGAGAACACGCATTTTTCCTTTGACCTGCTTTTACCCATGAATGCCCTCCATTTTCTGCACCAGCTTGGCGGACTTGAGTTCTTCACATACTACCTCTTTGATGCATATGCAGATTTCCAAACAACAGGGAATGCAATTTGTGAAGAAAACATTGCACTGCTGACTGACAGGTTCAGCAGTTTCAACTACGATTACTCAGCTGAAATTGAACCACTGACAAGGTTGCATCTTTTTTCCAATGCATCGTATGACCTGGGACCGCGCGGCAGTATAAATACCGTGATCCTCGTGGGGGCCATAGCAGTTCTTGTAATGTTCCTGGCGCTTACAAATTTTGTCAACCTGTTTGTAATTGAAGGAGAACAGCGTGCCAAAGAGATCGGGATCAGGAAGGTAAACGGTGCCGGGAGAAAAGACATGATTAAACAGTTTTTTACTGAGACAACATTCATAGTGGCCATATCATTCGCTATCGGGTTGGTACTGGCCACCCTCCTTTTGCCGCAATTTGGTGATCTTATGCGGCGCAGTTTCCCTGAAGATATATTTCAGTCGCCGGCACTTATTGGGGCACTTGCAGTAATTTTTTTCATAACTATTTTTCTTTCCGGCAGTTATCCGGCCTTTTACCTGAGCAGGTTAAAACCGGGTTCCATAATAAAACAGCAGGATGTAAAGATGGGCCGTAAAAAAGTGGTTATGAACCTGGCCGGAGGGATACAGTTGATAATTACACTGGTATTGCTCACTTATCTGTTTGGGATAAACAATCAGATCCAGTACATGAAAAACCTGCCGCCGGGGTTTACCCCGGAAGGACTCGTCAACATTTATAATCTGAATGACAACATGAAGAGACAATATCCGGAAATAAGTGATCAGCTGCTCAATATCCCCGAAGTGGAAGGTGTTGCAGCATCAGACCACACTATCGGCGGAGGAACCAGTGGACAGGGCATCAGGCTGCTGGAAAGCCAGTCCGATAACATTCTTGGTATTAATGAATACCGGGTTCAGCCGGGTCTTTGCAGGTTGATGGAGCTGGAACTTAAAGATGGCCGCTTTTTCGATCCTGATCTGGCAACCGACAGGCAATCCGTAATATTGAACGAGGCGGCGGAGAGGATGCTCGGACTGACCTCGGCAGCAGGAAGAAGGGTGGTGATGTTTCAGGATCCTCTGGAAGTTATCGGTGTGGTAAGAGATTTTCATTATTCATCTGCAGCATATACAATTCAGCCTCTGGTGTTTACGGCATATTCAGGCAACCTGAACAACATTGTTGTACGGCTGGCATCACATGCCGATTATTTGACGGCTATGGAAAAGATAGAACAGACCTTGAAATCGTTTGATGAAGGATACATATTCAGTGCAAGGTACATCCCCGATATTTACCGGAATTATTACGCAGGAGAGGAAAGGCTTGGAAAGATTATCCGGATGGGTGCAGCGATTGCGGTAATCATTGTAATGATGGGAGTCTTTATGCTGGTATCGCAAAGTATATCAGGGCGTACCAAAGAGATAGGCATCCGCAAGGTTCTTGGCGGTTCAACATCAAAAATGCTTGCAATTCTCTATTCAGGAACCCTTAAGTGGATTGCCATTGCCTCGGCAATTGCCATTCCGGTGAGCTATTATATGCTGGACAGGTGGTTGCAGGATTATGCCGTGAGGGCTCCCGTAAGCTGGTGGCTGTTTGTGCAGGCAATTCTAATTGTGATCATTATGCAGATGGTTATCACTTTCTGGCAGACCTGGAAGGCGGCCCGGCAAAATCCGGTTGAATCGCTTAGATATGAATAAAGGATATATTCCGACTATTGGAATAATTGCCAGGCGCCCGGCGCAATCCGGTGGAGGCTTTTAGGTATGAATGACTGTGCAGTTATAACTGACTTCGAAATCTGATCTTTAATTTGTCGACAACAATGAATTTATTAAAGGCATCTTTATCAAGCTTTTTGAGTGCGGTATTAAGTATTTCTGCCTTTTCTTCAATTCCTGCATCGGGCTCTCTTAAAAGGATAATGCCGTGGTTAGGCTTCCTTAACCTGAAGGTCAACTCACCAAAATCCTTGTCTGCAGTGATCAGGATCAGCTTTTCTTTAAATGCAAATTCCAGTATCTCTGAATCTGTTGCACCTTTCATAAGGTCTCTTATCGCGAGAATATCAACGTCACTATTTCTTAATATCCTGATTACGGGATATTCAATATTTTCATCGGCAAGGAATTGCATCAGGATGCCAGCGGTTTGGTTATTTCATTCCTTATCAGCGAAGAGGCATATGCCAGGCATGCGTATAGATCTTTATCAGTTAAATCAGGATAAGAGCGGATTATTTCCTGAAAGGATTGTCCGTTCGACATCTTCTCAAGTACCATGTCGACAGGTACGCGGGTACCCTTTATTACGGGCTTGCCATAAAGGATATCCGGATTGCTTTCAATATTGTCTGCCCAATCTCTCATTTTGATTGATTTCTATTCAAAATTAACAAAAAATTGTGATTAAAACCAATGATGCTTTTACCGGAAATAAAAGGAAATAATTGTTCTGCTGTTTTATTGGCAATTTGTACGGTAAAGCTTTGAGATATGAATAAAACATATGTGCTGGCTGTTGGTATTTGTGCAGGCAGCAAGAAGGAATCCTGAATAAGCTTTGAAATATGAATAACCATGTCGGCCATTAATAAATATAAAAATCCATGAGCTATGTTTGATTACATCAGGTATGCATTTAAAAGTCTTACAAATAATAAGGTTTACACCCTGATCAATGTCGGCGGACTTACTCTCGGACTGTCGGTGGCACTGGCCCTCGCGATGAGCATTGTGGGTATGGCGGGACTCGACCGGTTCCATGAGAACCAGGATTCGGTTTTCAAGCTCATCCATGCCGATGACTCAACTTACGGCCGCTGGAGCGATGCCTCTTCGGCACTTCTGGCTCCTGCTGTTTATGAAGCGCTGCCGGAGGTAACGGACTACTGCCAGTACCTGTGGGCAAATGACAATATACTGGGTACGCCCGAAAACCATGTCAGGGAGAATGGTTTTTACGTGGATGAGGGCTGGTTCCGTATGCTTTCATTTCCACTGATTTACGGTGACGCCGATCATATATTGTCAGATCCCAATTTCATTGTACTTTCTGAAAGCCTGGCAGGCAAGCTTTTTGGCGACAAAAACCCTGTGGGTGAGACCATCAACCTCTATTCCTTTGAGCTGGAAGAGCCCGAGGTTTTTACCATATCAGGTGTTTTTGAGGATGTGCCGGTCTGGTCAACCCTGCAGTTTGAATTTGCCATACCTTTTGCCTGGTACAGCGGCCGTAACAGCTGGGTCCAATCCTGGGGAAATATCGGCACCCGCTCATATATCCGGGTAACTCCCGGTTTTATTCTCGATTACAATTTTCTTGACTCGGAGTTCAATCACCGGTTCGGCGAGCTGAAAAGTATGGGCAGGATCATGACCATCGCGGGATTTCTGGCCATCATAATTGCCTGCATGGGATTGCTCGGACTGACAGTGCATACATCTGAACGTAAAGTCAAGGAGCTGGGGATAAGGAAGATCAATGGTGCGGGGGTGGCTGACCTGGTAGGGCTGCTTTCAGGGCAGATGGCCAGGAGCATCCTTATTGCTGCGGCAATGGCATATCCGCTGGCATTCTTTATCAACAGGGCAATACTGCAGAATTTTGCAGAGCGGATTCAGTTGAGCCTGGCACATTTTATCTGGTCATTTGTGATCCTGGCCGGAATGACCGCTCTGATAGTCGGATGGCACATAATATGGGCCGCCAGAAGGAATCCTGTAGAAGCTTTGAGGTATGAATAATTTGCTGTATATCTGCTATTGCCGCAGGGACGGACCGCCCGTCGCAACCCGGTGGAGGCATTGAGGCATGAATAGTTAAAAATGAGTATTAAAAGTAAAGAAAAGAAAACGTGAATTAATAGTTGTCGATGAACTCTCTTGGAGTAATTACAGGAATGCCGCGAAATGGATTTAATGCAAGCAAATCATTATCACCGGAGATGATGAGATCAGCATTGCCGGATAAGGCAAGTTCAAGGTACATATCATCTTTTGGATCCCGACATTTATTTACTTTATGTATTACTTCAATAAATTTTGCTTTTGTCTCTAATCTATTCAGAAATACTAATTTGTCTTTTAAAGTGATGTATTTATCAAGTTTTGGTTTGTTCAGGGTTTTTTTTATTTCATACAGTGTATTCTCAGAAAGTAGAATATTCCCGTTTGATACTGCTTTTCTGAAAGATCTGTCAGGAACAGAATGTTTAAAAAAAGCAGCACTGATAAGAATATTTGTATCCAGAACAAACTCCATTTATTCGGAATCATCAGTTAGTATTTCATCTAATTTCTCAGGTGTCAGACCCTGTTTCTTCGCGTACTCACTGATGTCATCCATGACCTGGAACAATGTGCGTTTATCTTCCAACAGTTCATCGAATAGTTGCGAAATCCTGTTTTTTTCGTTCTTATTCATACTGAGAAAAATCTCTGCAGCTTTATCACTAACCTTGACATTAATGGTTTTCATGATCATAAGAATTGCGGTTTCTTTTTACGAATTTAATACATTACTGCTAATAAACGAATGTTCTTAATTCATATTGGGTAATCATTTATCAATTGCGAGATTTAATTGGCTCTAAGTGAATCTTAAATAGAATTCTTATCATGCCTGAGCTTAAATGTTACATACGGAACCTTTTTCGCAACAAGGTCTTTTCATTCGTTACCATAGGAAGTTTCGCCGTAAGCCTGGCGGTGGTTGTTGTTCTGGCATCATTCCTGGCATCTGAGTTCGGCTATGACAAGCACATTGAGGATGTCGACCTGATCTTTAGGGTTGCCGGCCCCGGCAACGAGGCAGGTATCCCCGAAGAGGCCCGCAAACAGCTTGTTGACAATCTTCCGGAAATTGAGTCTGCAACAAACTATATGATTACCGGCGAACCTGTTGTTTATGACGAAACCACTGTTAATGCAAGGGTTATTCACTCAGATGAGGGGTTCTTTTCGGTTTTTCCGGTAAGGTTTATCAGCGGAGCTCCGGAGAGTATATTTGATGTGAGGCATAATGTTGTTATTACAGAGAGTCTGGCAACAAGGGTGTTTGGAGATGAAGACCCCATAGGCAGGCAAATAAATATTTCTCACAGGGAGGATGTGACTGTTGCCGCTGTTATCGGCGACTTTCCTGAAAAAAGTACGCTGAAGGGCGATATTCTCTGTCATACAGATTTGAAGATCAGGTACATGAGCAGCTGCATTAACGATGAATGCGATTATTTTTACCGGCTCCTGGTGAAGCTGAATGCGATGGCGGACCGGGAAGATGTCAGCGGCAAAATATCTGACGTAATTCCAAAAACCAGGCACTCAGGTGAGGATGATATTTATTCGCTGCTGCCATATAAAAATGTCTATTTTGATACTACTCTTCATGATGACCTTGAACATGCCAATATAAAGCTTATCCGGCTTTTAGCCTGGTTTACCATTATCCTGCTGTTCCTGGCTGTTTTTAACTATATAAACCTTTCAATTGCCCAAAGCCTGACCCGGCTGAGGGAATTTGGGATGAAGAAGGTACTGGGACTGGGACGGCTTGCTTTAACTCTGCAATTCATCAAAGAGGCGTTCATTACAGTCGTTATCTCTCTTGGTATCGCTGTTTACCTGGGAATTTTGATCAAGCCTGTTTTTGAGGAGATGTTTGGTAAGACGATGCATATTCAGGATCTGTTGAGTTCACCTGTGGTTGTTTTTTCGGGGGTAATGATTTTGATTGTTATCTCTGTGGTACCTGCTTTATATCCAGCAGGGATCGCCCTCAAGGTAAAGGCCGGAGATTTAATGAGCGGAAGGATGTCAGGGAAGACGGGAGGGTACACTTTCCGGAAAACGCTCAATGTGATACAATTTGCCGCATCCATTGCTATCCTGGTGTCGCTGTTTGTCATTTCACGTCAGATCAGTTATGCCAGAAATATGGATTTGGGGTTCAGCACCGAACAACTGGTTCGCATACCGATCCACTGGCAGGCGGGCGAAAAGTCCGGCTTATTGATTGATGCAATGAATTCCATTCCCGGCATTGTCAGTGCATGCCATTCCCATGGTACTCCGGGAGGCATATGGAACCACAGTGCGAATCAGGATCTTGGCAGGGTGTCGGTAATCAGCAGTGATCACCGGTTTCTCCCGACGTTCGGCATACAGGTGGTTGAGGGTAGGAATTTCTTTCCCGGTGAGAGCAAGGAGGTATGCCTGATCAACCGGAAAGCGATGCAGCAGGCTGAATGGGAAGACTTCCAGGGGAAGAGCATGTTTGGTTTCGAAGTTGTCGGGCTGGTCGAGGACTTCCATTTCCAGGACCTGTATCATGAGATCGGTGCCCTGATGATTGCCAACGACGACGGCATTTCACATATTACTGTGCGGATAGATCCCCGTGATGTGCCGGGCACAATTGACCAGGTAAGGAAAACTTTTCTGGAGATACTGCCCGGGTTTGAATTCTCCTACCAGTTCTATGATGAGTACCTGGGCAGCATGTACCAGCAGGAAGAGAGACGGGCTGCCTCGTTAAGGGTCATTGCACTGGTTGCAATTTTTATTTCCTGCATCGGCCTTTTCGGGCTTGCTGATTTCTCAACCAAAAGCAGGATAAAGGAGATCGGCATCCGCAAGGTGAATGGCGCCAAAATATGGGAGGTGATGACGATGCTGAATCTGGATTTTGTGAAATGGGTGGTTATTGCTTTTATTGTTGCCACTCCAATTGCCTGGTATG
>PXAP01000194.1 GCA_003567115.1 Bacteroidota bacterium | reverse complement strand
TGCCGGGAAGAAGGAGGCAAAGCCTGCCACTGAGAAGAAAGAGGCAAAGCCCCCTGCCGGGAAGAAGGAGGATGATAAATCCAAATCCTCTGATAAGCCTTCATAAATCTTCTCTGAAGATGCGTTTCACGAAAACTGTGACTTAATCGCAATTCAGCGAATCGAAAAACGTATAACCCGGGGCCTTATATATCATTTTAAGGATATTATGGTTAGCATATTTTACACTGGTGGAAAAGAATCTGATAGCATAAAATTTTTTTACTAAAGGATAAGGATGAACTTCTTTGTCCTTTTTTTTACGAATAATTATTTAATTACTTAAAATTCTAATATTATGGGACAAATTGCCCGGATACATGCCAGAGAAATTCTTGATTCCCGAGGGAATCCCACCATTGAGGTGGAAGTGATAACAAACAGCGGATATTTTGGACGAGCTGCAGTACCATCGGGTGCCTCAACCGGAGTTCATGAAGCAGTAGAGTTGCGTGACGGAGACAAAACCAGATACCTTGGAAAAGGAGTCGGGGAAGCCGTTAAAAATGTTAATACCCTGATAAATGATGAATTGACCGGTTTTGATGTGCAGGATCAGAATGGCATTGATGCTGAAATGATACAACTGGACGGTACTGAAAATAAAGGAAAACTGGGAGCCAATGCCATACTTGGAGTATCTCTTGCTGTTGCCCGTTCTGCTGCAGCCTCCTCAGGCCAGGATCTGTTCCGCTATATAGGCGGAGTAAATGCCAATACTCTGCCCATACCGATGATGAATATTCTCAACGGTGGCTCACATGCTGATAATAAGATAGATATTCAGGAGTTTATGATAATGCCTGTAGGCGCATCATCATTTTCAGAAGCTCTTCGTATGGGAGCTGAAGTCTTTCATAATCTGAAAATTGTCCTCAAAAAGAGCAGCCATTCGACCAATGTTGGAGATGAAGGAGGTTTTGCCCCGAATCTCGGTTCCAATGAAGAGGCCATCGAGGTGGTTCTTGAAGCTGTTAACAAGGCAGGATACAAGCCGGTAGATGATATAGTTATTGCTCTCGATGCCGCTGCTTCGGAATTTTACAATAAAGAGAAAAAAGTTTATGAATTTGAGTCAACCGGGCAAACATTTACGAATCTTGAGCTTGTTGATTTCTGGAAAGAGTGGGTTAATAAATACCCCGTTGTTTCAATAGAAGATGGTTTTGATGAAGATGACTGGGAAGGCTGGAATGCTTTGTATAAAGCTGTTGGTAATAAGGTTCAGCTGGTGGGGGACGACTTGTTCGTAACCAATGTAAAGCGACTGCAAAGAGGTATTGATGAAGGATCAGCCAATTCTATCCTTATTAAGGTTAACCAGATCGGCACACTTACCGAAACCATCAATGCTGTTCAGCTTGCAACTCAGAATCAGATGACCTCGGTTATATCTCACCGTTCGGGCGAAACGGAGGATAATTTTATAGCAGATCTTGCAGTTGCTCTGAATACCGGCCAGATTAAAACCGGATCGGCTTCTCGCTCCGACAGGATTGCCAAGTATAACCAGTTGCTCAGGATCGAGGAAACTCTTGGGGATGTGGCAAAATATCCGGGGAGAAGCTTTAAGTATTATAAAAAATAGATAAGGTTTTATTGTCAATTACAGGGGGCGTCCCTCGCCGGTTTTTTTATTTGGGGCAAAGCCCTGCTATTTTCGATAAAGGACGTCTTTTTGTTTAAATACATAGCTTTAAAGTCAGAAATTATATTATTTATAGCATGTAACAAAACTTCAGCTTAAAGGATAAAGGTTTTTTACCTGCATAAAAATTTATCATGGATCCTATTAAGAAAAAGTTTGTTGAGATAGCTTCATCCAGGGTGTCAGAGTTCAATCAGTTGCTTTCTGATCATGCAGAAAGGATAATCGGTGAAGTAACCATCGGCAAGGTAATGACCGGGATGAAGGGTATGGTAAGTCTGCTTACAGACACTTCAAAACTTGATCCGGAAGAAGGTATACGTTTCAGAGGATATTCAATACCTGAACTACGAGAAAAACTTCCCCGGACTCATCCTGAAGGGGAGCCTCTGCCCGAGGGTCTTTTTTACCTGATGCTGCTCGATGAATTGCCAACAGATGAAGATGTTGCATTTATAAGCAGAGATTGGGCCTCCCGGTCAGAATTGCCCGATTATGTTTACAGGGTAATAGATGCGTTACCTTTGAATGCCAGACCAATGGTGCAATTCTCATCAGCCATTCTTTCAATGGCATCGGATTCAAAGTTTCAGGCTGCATATATGAAAGGTGCACGTAAACAGGATTACTGGGATTCGACCTATGAGGATGTAATGGATCTGATCGCCAGGCTTCCCAGGATAGCTGCATATATATACCGCAGGAAATATTATGATAATGAACAGGTCGATCCTGACTTGTCACTGGACTGGGCAGCAAATATGGCTATAATGATGGGATATGAAAACTATGAGGTTCAAAGACTCCTGAGGCTTTATATGTTCCTCCATGCCGACCATGAAGGAGGCAATGTTTCAGCACATGCAACTCATCTCGTAGGATCGGCATTGAGCAACCCTTACTATGCTTATAGTGCGGGGATGAACGGGTTGGCCGGGCCCTTGCACGGATTTGCCAACCAGGAGGTTGTGCGTTGGATGCTTAACATGATTAAAGAAATTGGCCCGGCTTGCGATGATAAAGAGAAAATAAGGAAATATGTTGAAAGAACGCTTGAAGAGGGAAAGGTTATTCCAGGCTACGGCCATGCCGTACTAAGAAAAACCGATCCGAGATTTACGGCCCAGCTTGATTTTGGCAGGAAATACCTCCCCGATGACCCATGGCTTATAACAATGACCTGCCTTTACGAGGTTGTGCCCGAGGTTCTCGGAAAAATCAGCAAGATTAAGAATCCATGGCCCAACGTAGATGCGGGGTCGGGAGTTCTTCTCCTTCATTATGGCATAAAAGAGGTTGATTTTTACACGGTTCTTTTTGGTGTTTCACGGGCTCTGGGGGTTATGGCATCACTTTTATGGGACCGGGCATATGGGTTGCCCATCGAAAGGCCTTCATCACATACTTTGGATTGGTTCAAGCAGCAGGCGGGAATATGATCTTATTTAAAGTGCAAAAAAAACCGGCATAACTACGCCGGTTTTTTTTGATCGCGGTTACTCTGTAATTAAGAAATAGTAAATTAGCAGTTGATTATAATCAAGCATCTGCCAACCAGTGAACCTATACGGATCTTATTCTGATAAATTGCCTCTATCAGACGGCCCGGAAAATAACGGTCCGGCCTGGGGAGTGATTAATGCCCGGGCATTAATCAGGTCACTAATAGCGGGTTTTCTTATTATTGGTTTTACTTTATCTTCTTTACCTGCATCACAGGAGAACTGGCGTATTGTCAGATACAGCCTGGAAGAGGGCCTGTCACAGATTTCAGTAAATTGTATAATTAAGGATTCCTACGGGTATTTGTGGGTAGGAACCCAGGACGGCCTTAACAGATTTGACGGTTACGGTTTTGATATTTACCGGCATCAGCCTTCTGACCCTCAATCGCTTTCCAATAGTAATATTCAGTCCGTTATTGAATGCAATGAAGGCAATATATGGGTGGGAACACAGGACGGACTGAACATGTTCGACAGGAGAACCAACACCTTTATGGTTTATCGTAATGAACCCGGCAATTCAGAATCGCCTTCCGATAATAATATTTATTACCTCTACCAGGACAGGACCGGCATTATATGGCTCAAAACAGAACGTGGCATAGACCGCTTCGATCCGGAGACAGAAAGATTCACTCATTTTGAACATTATTATGATCCATTTAATTATGTGGCAGATTCTGATTATAATATTATTTACGAAGATAATAAAGATAGATTATGGGTCGGATCAAAGGACGGCCTCTTCTTTTTTGACCGTAAAGGAGAACGGTTCAGAAGATATTACCATGACCATGATGTTACGGGATCAATCAGCAGTAATATGATCAAATGTATATTTGAAACATCCGGTGGTGATTTTCTGGTTGGAACGGAAAACGGGTTGAACGTTTTTGACCCTGGTAAAGAAGTTTTTCACAGCCTTTATATTGAACATGAAAACAGCAGCTCCTCCAGATTGAATGAGATTAATACAATCTACGAAGATCATAAGGGTACTGTATGGATAGGAACTAATGCCGGCCTGTTCATATTCTCACCCAAAGAGATGGATTTTACACCTTTCAGCGGAAGCACATTATCACCTTCGTTTTTTGAGGTGGAGGTGTCAACTATTCTGGAAGACCGGTCAAATAATTTGTGGGCAGGTACTCTTGGAGGGTTATATATGATAGATTCAAAAAGTAAGTTCAAAACCCATCGCATCCATGACTATATGGACGGGGCAGCTCCTTCAGCCAGGTTTATTGCATCTGTACTGCCGGTAAGTGATGAGGAACTCTGGCTTGGAACATGGGGGGGAGGCCTTTTCCTGCTGAATTCCAATACAGGAGAAATAAGACATTATTCTGAAAGTTCGCCGTCAGTAAGCGAAAGTATATCAAACGACTTTGTACATGTAATATTTCAGGATTCCGGCGGCGATATTATTCTGGGAACAAGGAACGGTCTGGATATATTCAGGGGACCTGAAAACGGGTTTACCCCTTACTGCCCTTCAAATGATCCGGACGATTGTATTATATTCAATTCCAACAGGGTATATTGCATTTTTATGGACTCGGAACAGGTGTTATGGATTGGCACCAGATACGGCCTCCATTCTTTCAGGGAGGGCAGTCTGACAAGCTATTATCATGATTTGCAGGATGCTGCAAGTATTGCTTCCAACCAGGTGCATGATATTATCGAGTGCGGGAACGGATATATATGGCTGGCAACAGCCGATGGATTAAGCCGTTTTGACAAAGAAACCGCAAGTTTCAGGAATTACCGGAAAGATCCTGAAATGGGCCGTTTCAGTCTCAGTAACAATGAACTCACCTGCCTGCATGAAGACTCGAACGGGAATCTGTGGATTGGTTCTGTTGCCGGATTGAACCGGTATTTCCCCGGTACCGGATCTTTTATGGTTTTCTCTGAGATGGAGGGCCTTCCAAATAATCTTATCTATTCAATTCTTGAAGATAACGACGGAAATTTATGGTTAAGCACCAATCACGGACTGGCCAGATTTGATCCGGTAAGCTTTGAGATTACGAGCTTTGATGTTGCCGACGGATTGCAGAGCTATGAGTTTAATCTAGGTGCCAGCTATAAGAACCAAAGGGGAGAGATGTTTTTTGGAGGTGTAGCGGGATTAAACTCGTTCTTCCCTGACTCTTTAATATTTAATGAAACCATCCCTCCCCTGGTTTTTACCTCCTTTGAGGTTATCAGCCATGAAGGCAGCAGGTTTATTACAGCAGAGGATAAGGATGAAATAATACTTCAGCCACATGAAAATTCTTTCAATATAGAGTTTGCCGCTCTTGATTTCACAAGACCGGGGAAAAACAGATATGAATATAAAATGGAAGGACTGGATGATAACTGGGTATACGCTGGCAGCAGGCGTATGGCTAATTTTTCCCGCATCTCGTCAGGCACTTATCTGTTTCGTGTCAGAGGTTCAAATAATGACGATGTATGGAATGAGGAGGGAATTTCTCTGAGGATTGTCGTCATTACCCCATGGTGGAAATCTGTTTTTGCCTGGATTTTTTATACCCTTGCCCTGTTATTTTTAATATACCTGATAATTTTATTTAGCACCAGGCAGTTGCGAAGAGCTAACCAGGTGTTGAAAGATAAGGAACATGCCTCGGCTGAGGTTTCACGGCAGAAGGAAGAGCTGTCATTGAAAAACCGGAACATAACCGATAGCATTAATTATGCCAAAAGGATCCAATTGGCTATGATGCCGGCAACACGACAATTCAGGCGACTGTTTTCAGAGTCTTTTATATACCATAAACCTAAAGATATTGTGAGTGGCGATTTTTATTGGGTAAACCAGATAAATGACAAGGTTTTCTTTGCCGTTATTGATTGCACCGGCCATGGAGTCCCCGGTGCATTCATGTCAATTATAGGAAATGAACTTCTCAGGAATATCATTAATGTCAGGGGCATTGAGAAACCCTCCGAGATATTAAACAAATTGAGTGAAGATTTTGCCAATATTTTTGATGCGGAAGGTGAAGAGAATTTCACCTTCCGTGATGGAATGGATGTCGGTTTTTGTGTTGTTGACAGAAAAAAGGCTGTACTGGAGTTTGCAGGAGCTTTTTTACCAATGTACCTCATCAGGGATAAATCTATAATAGAGATTAAAGGGAACCGCCTTTCGGTAGGATTAATGGAGGATCTTACTGATGAGCCATTTGATAATCACAGTCTGAAGCTTGAGAAAAATGATATATTATATCTGTTCTCAGATGGTTACCCCGACCAGTTTGGAGGCGAAAAGGGTAAGAAATTTAAATACAGACGATTCAGGCATCTTTTACTTAATATACATAAATTGCCGTTCAGTGAGCAGGAAAAGTTGCTTGACCAAAGCATAGTTCAGTGGATGGGCAATAATGAGCAGGTTGATGATATTCTGATAATCGGTGTTAAGCCCGGCCTTGGTGGCAGGGCCGGGTATAGAAAGGACCGGACGTAATTATTTATTTGTATATGAGGTTTTTTATTTTTTCTACAAGTACTTCAACCTGAAAGGGCTTGCTGATATAATCGTCCATACCTGCAGCCATGCATTTTTCCCTGTCGCCATGAAGAGCATTTGCGGTGATTGCAATAATAGGTGTATGCGAGTGAGTGGTCATTTCTATTTCACGAATTTTTTTAGTGGCTACAAATCCATCAATTACAGGCATTTGCACATCCATCAGTATTACATCGTACTTGGATGTACCGAATTTATCAAGCGCCTCTTTACCATTGTTTGCAACATCAATGTTTTTTATATATTTCTTCAGGCTGAGTACAACAATTTTCTGATTTATCGTGTTGTCCTCAACCAGCAGAACGTTGGCATCTTTTAACTTTTCAAGGTAACTGGCTGATTCATAGTCGGGTATTTTTTCATCATCGACATCCTTCTCTGCTGTGTCGGTTGAGATGGCGGTCTTAAAGGGAAGGGTGAAAAGGAATACCGGATTTTTTTCCTGTGTCTTCAATAAATGCAATTTTCCTCCCAATTGCATGATGATTTTTCTTGCAACATTCAAATCCAGATTGTTAACCAGGCTTGCATAATTATGCATCATAAAGTCATTACCTGGTTTCCCTTTATCTTTGTTGCCCGGAGTAAGATTTATCGGTTTGTTTGTCTTTATTTCGAACCGGATATCGGTTATGTCTGAAATCTTTCCCTGTATATCAGCAAGTATGTGGATATTAATTTTGCCCGGCCGTTTGTTTTTCAGTATTGTTTCGATCAAATTCAGAAAAATCTGTTTCAAGCGAACCGGATCACCCATAACCTCCTGTTGTTTTAATTTATCATCCATTGACAATGTAAAATCCACTACAGGTTCTTTTTGCACTGTAAATAATCTGATAGTGCTGTTTATGGCAGAGTGAAGATTGAATCCTGTCTTTTGCAGGTTTTTTTTACTTTCAATGTCTACTTCGGCAATTTCTGCAATATTTTCAATGT
>PXAP01000252.1 GCA_003567115.1 Bacteroidota bacterium | reverse complement strand
TTTTTCAATTTTTTCCCGGACCGTACTGTTAGCAGGGGGTTTTAAAATTATGGCAGTAAAATCGGCTCCCCGGTTATTTCTGGTACGGATATGGTAACCTGGTATACATATGACCGGGTAGTTTAATTATGTATTTAATATAAACCAATAAATCTTGCATGCTATGGCTCCGTTAACCGAAGAAATCATCAAGCAGAATATTGTTGAGCAGCTTACATGGGATGATAGTGTAAATGCAAACGAAATACAGGTTGAGGTACAGGACAGTACTGTTTATCTGAAAGGAAATGTTCCCAATTACACTGCAAAACTGGCAGCAGAGAGAGATGTTTTGAATGTGCCGGGAGTATTAAATCTGGAGAGCTTTCTGGAAGTACATTTCCCTCCGAAAGTTACTGTTCCCGGTGATGCCGAAATCACCGGAAATATCAGAAATATGCTGGCATGGAAAAGTAATATAGATGCCTCGAAAATAGATATCATAACAAAGGATGGTGTGGTTACTTTATCGGGAACAGCCGACAGCTACTGGGAAAAATATGAGGTTGAAGATACAGCCAACAATGCCCTGGGGGTTGTGGATGTGATAAATAAAATAACGGTCAGGCCGGTTAAGAAGGTTCTGGACAAGGAAATTGAGAATGACATAAAAAAGGCTTACGAAAGAAGTATTCTGATTGATGAAAGCAAAATCGAGGTTAGTGTCACCAACGGAATAGTTCACCTTATAGGAGTGGTTACCAACAGGTTAATAAAAGATGAAGCATATAAAAAGGCGCTTTATACTTCCGGGGTGATCGATGTAATCGATGAAATAACGATTGAATAGATATAACGGATTTCATAAAAATTATCAAATTACAAATTTAAAAACCAAATGTTATGAAAAAGATAGTAAAGGTAATTGAAGTAATTGCAGCATCGGATAAAGGATTTACGGAAGCGACTCAAACTGCCGTAGAAAAGGCATCAAAAACTGTTAAGAATATTAAATCGATCTATATCAAGGATATGAATGCCAAGGTTGAAAACGATCAAATTGTTTCCTATGGTGTAACCGCAAAAATATCCTTTGAATTAGAATAGTAACCGGAGTTTAACCTTTCAGGCTGAAGCATATACCGGTGATAATCAGATGGCCGGGATTGGATTGTTAACCCTTCCCGGGCATTGTAACCGTATATATGCTTTTTTTGGTTTAAATAGCTGTATTTTTAAAAAATTATGATAATCGTGGTTTTTGGTTTACCCGGAACAGGGAAGTCCTTCTTTTCCAAGCATCTGGAAAAGGAAACCGGTGCATGTTACCTGAATACGGATATGATAAGGGAAAAAGAGAACAGAAAGGGCAGGTATAATACAAAATCAAAACAGGCGGTATATGACAGGTTAATGGATCTGGCAGAAGAAAAATTAAGGGAAGGATCGGATGTTATAGTAGACGGCACTTTTCACAAACAGGCACGAAGAAAAGAAATATCGGAAACAGCAAAGGAAACCGGCCACCGGATTTATTTTATTGAAACAAAAGCAACAGAGCAGACTGTAAAAAGCCGCCTGAAAACCGGCAGAAAATACAGTGAAGCGGATTTTCAGGTTTACAAAATTATCAGTAATGAGTTTGAGCCTTGTCAGGAAGATCATTTGACATTATGGACCGATTATGAAACAGTTGAAGAAATGATCCTGAAGGCAAAAAAATATATTAATGGATAGGGAACAGGTCGAAGAATTAATGAACAGCGGCAGTCTGCCAGGAACCGGTGATCAGTTAAGCCTGAAAGAAACCCATATCTCATGGGTTATTCTCACCCGACAGTATGCTTTCAAAATAAAACGACCAGTGAAATACTCCTTTCTGGATTTTTCTTCGCTTGCCGGGCGAAAATATTACTGCCGGGAGGAACTGAGACTCAACAAGCGGTTTGCTCCGGAAATGTATTTAAAAGTTTTACCTGTTACCGGTAATATGTTAAAGGGAACGAACGATGCCGCAGGAAAAGAGATTGTTGATTTTGCTGTTCAGATGAAACGAATGGACAACAAACGGGAAATGGATAATTTATTAAGGTCTGATAAGGTAACGGATAAACACATAGATAAGCTAGCTGAAAAAATTGCCGGTTTTCATAAGCGGGTAAATGTTATAAAAAAGGCCTTCGATAAAGATATGTTTCAGAAAAAATATGCCGACATAAAATCCGTTGTTCCTTATTTAAAAAAAACAAACAAAAGAGAACTGGAGAATAAAATTAATGCCTGTATTGAAAGATCCGGTCTTTTTATAAGAAATAATGAAAAGTTATTAGTTAATCGGATTAATAACGGCTATCATAAAGATTGCCATGGCGATTTAAATACACGGAATATTTTCCTTTATGATGATCCGGTAATATTTGACTGTATCGAATTTAACCAGGAATTTCGCCAGATAGATATTCTCAGTGACATTGCTTTTCTGTGTGTTGATTTTGATTTTTTCGGCAAAAAGAATTTCAGTGAGCTGTTCTATCACAAATACTGTGAATACTTTGGCGAAATGGAAAGATCCGATACCCGCCGGCTGTTTGCATATTACAAAAGTTACAGGGCAAATGTACGGGCAAAAGTTACCCTTATCAGTGCAGAAAAAGCAGGAGATAATGATAATGCCAAATTGTTGGATGATGCCGGAAAATATGTCGATCTGATGGAAACCTATACCGGCAGTTTTTAAACAGCAGATGATCATACCGCATAAAATTCTGTAATCAGGGTCCCCGGCATAAAAACAAGCAGTATCCGGAAAAAAATACAGGGGGCATAAAAATCTATCTCTCCCTTCTCATTATTAATTGAAATACTTATCAATTGAAATACTTGTCAATTATTTCATATGCACTTTTATCTCCCAACTCTGCCGCCTTTAACCAGTCGAGCAAAGCTCCGTCCCTGTCGGCATCCATATATCTGGCAAATCCCCTTATATGGTATGCTTTCCGGCATGCGGGGTTTATCCCTGCCGCTTCATTAAGGTCTGTTATCGCACTCCTGTAACAACCAACCAGCACTTTGGTATCTCCCCTGTTGGTATATGCATCTGCATATCCCGGATTTATCTCGATTGCTTTATCAAAGTCTTCCATTGCTTTATTAATATTGTCAATGCCAAGTCTTCCCCGTACGAACCCTCTTAAGCTATAGGGCTTTGCATATCCCGAATTAATATTTATTGCCATGCTGAAATCTTCAAGTGCACCCGGCTGATCACCAAGTTCATATTTCAGACATCCCCGGTTGGTATATGCTTCTGCATATCCCGGATTTTCTTCTATTGACATGTTAAAATCTGCGATTGCGGTTTGGTTACCGTCATTTTGAGAATTAAGGATCGGCCGGTTATAATATGAATAAAAAAAATCGGTTTCTATCTCCAGCCGATTGATATAATATGGTACAGTTTTACAGGATTTGCCAGAATTGTCTTTGGATACACCGTTGATGTTGGTTTCAGAATGTAAAGTCATTTTTCAGGGGATTTGGTTTTACAATTTTCAGATAACTTTTCCGCCTGTTCACCTCTTTTTTATTTCACCTGTCTCATGCATGTAAGTTCAGGGCTTAAAAATCGGGGAATGCAGCGATTTTTATTTATGTGGTATAAATCTTATGCCAGTATTTCAGTAAAACCGAAAGGTCTGTTAAATCAGTAAAAATAGATGCCGGAGGGGAGGGCGGGGTTTGGAAATTGTTGAATTATTGTACAATATGGGGTAATTTTACACCACTGAGTTACCCAATTTTTTACCGGCCCGGCTAATTTATAAATTGATCACTATGGAACCGGGCAAAAATATTTCCCAGAGTGACCGGGGGATATTTATTCTTAAAATGGTTCAATACCCCGATCCTCTGGTCCGGAAACAACAAATACCATGTAATACTTCGGGGCTCTGACCCGGGGCAGTTTATTTCAGTATAACTTCAAAACCTCGTCCATCGGGCGCCGTCATTTCCAGCCGGACTATCACGTTTTATTCGCTGATCTCATTCTGCAACTCAGTTGTTACTTTCTCTATTTCATCTATGGTTTCTTCGACGAGTTTTGAAACCTCACCGGTCTGATGATCAATCAATGTTCTGGTTTTTATTTCAACCAGTTTGTCAATGACTGT
This sequence comes from Bacteroidota bacterium, assembly GCA_003567115.1. Classification (GTDB taxonomy): domain Bacteria; phylum Bacteroidota; class Bacteroidia; order Bacteroidales; family PUMT01; genus PXAP01. Next base: position 3,547 of record PXAP01000252.1, on the reverse strand, counting down.
ATCCACTTCCAGGTGGCGGTAGGAGGGAAGTATTTTATGGGCTGTCTCCCCAATTTGCTTCCACTTTTTTTCTTCAAGCATTTGCCTGAAGTTCCTGACAGCTGTTTCCGAATTTTCAATGAATAATTTTATCGTTTTATTTACAAAAGCTTTGTCATTACCTGACATTTTTTTCAGATGGTATAAATTATAAGGCTTCGGACTAACCTCGTTTTTGAGGATAATTTCCGTTTTGGGCCCGGGTACTGATTTTTCGGATTTTTTTTCACTTGTAATGTTCCTGATAACAGCCAGACCGTAATGGATATCATTATCAATGCCCCTTAACGGGGAAACTCTTATCAGGTAATAATTTTTACCGATATTGTGTTCAGTCTCTGCATCTTCTCCCCTTACAGCCTGATAAAATAAAGGAGTCCATATTTTTTTTATTCTTTTATCCGAGATTTCGGAGACTGTTTTTCCAAGGAAATCATCTTTTGAAAAACCTGCAATTTTCATTTCGGCACCTTCGGTCAGAATGAACCGGAGATCCTTATCAAAAACAAAAACATTTATTTCCGGCAGTTTATTCAATAAAGCGCGGTAGAGATCAATGTCGTTTTGTAAATCATGCTGACGGCAGATATGGCCGGTTACATCTTTGCCGCAAACCAGAGTTCCGAGTAAATTATCATGGTTATCAGATATCTTTATAAATTGCGCATCAATAAACCGGTTCTCATTATCGCTTGCCCTGAGCTGAGTTAAAATATTGAGGGTATTGCAACTCTTGTTATTTAAAAAACCGGTTAAATATGACCTGATCTTTTCCTGTTCATTATAAGGTACAAGGTTTCCGACAAAGTCTTTTCCCAGCAGGTTATTGTCATTGTAATCCAGAATATCCCCGGCTCCCTTGTTAATAAAGGTAATATTACCTTTGGGGTCAACCGTAATTACAATCAGCTCCAAAAGATCGAAACATTGCCGTGCGATTTGTGTCTGATGTCTGGTTCCGGGATCTTTCAAAAACATATTCTTTAAAAATCCCTGGTTGGATAGAATGTCCATAAATCAAGATTCCTTCAGATAAATCATAAGTTACATTTGCTAAATTAATATTTATTTTATAAAGTGGTTTAACTGTATATACCAGAATAAGTATATTATTTGAGGTATAATTCCACAGTTTTTGCTCTGCTTCCCAAATAGAATGTTACTGGTACGGTATTGATATCATTCAAAAAAAACGGTCAGTTCCTCTTATTATGAGTTTATTAGGTGGCATACATAAAGTATATATCATAAAAGGAATAGCTTTTGCAATTTTTTATATTAACCCGGCAAAATCTTAATACCGTAACAAAATGAAAACTTTACTGGCAATAATTAACGATCCGGCAAATTCGGAAGATCTGATCAGATATACCATACCTATGGCCGATGATTTTAAACTGAAATTACATCTGCTCTACATTCAAAATCCGGCTCTTTATGTAATGAACACAGGTACAGCAATTGCAACCTCACATCCTGTTGATCAGGAGCTTGATGTGGAACAGCTGGAGGAAGACCGGAAGAATGCCCTAAAAGCTATAGAAAATAATGTTAACGAACTCATGGATGAGATATCTTCGGATGTTTCAATTGATTTGAGCAGTGAAACGGGGGGTATGGATATAATCATAAATCAGTTTATAGCAGAAAACAAAGCCGACATGCTGATACTGGAAAATCAAAAGGAAAAAGGCTTCTGGATTATGGATCCTTCATTATATGACCTTGTATTAAAAGTCAATTGTCCATGCTGGATAATACCGCCGGATCAGAAATATCAGCCATACAAAAAGATTGTTTATGCAACCGATTATAATGAGGCTGATATTGCAACCCTGAAGGATCTGCTGACTTTGACCGGCAGTTTTTCACCCGGGATCATTGCTTTTCATATCACTGATTCTTCTGATTTTGAAGAAAAAGCAAAAAAAACAGGGTTCAGGGACATGGTAGTTCAGGAAACGGGTTATGATAAAATATCTGTTAAAGTGGTAAATGATACAAAGGACAGGGATCCGGGAGAGTATATAAATGAATATGCAACCGGCAATAACGCAAATCTGATTGTATTGCTTAAAGAAAACAAAATGTTTATTGAAAGGGTATTTAAATCAAGTTCCACCAAAGAAGTATTGAAAGAAGCCAGCTTACCGGTTCTGGTATACCGTGAATAATACTGTTTTATGGTGCAATTGACAATTAAAATATGAATTATAAAATAAACTGAAGTCATAAATCAAAATTTTCTTAATGACCAATCTTGTAACATACATTACTGCAAATTTAATGGGGTTGTTTATAAATAACCCGTTATTTGATATGAAGACATTTTAAGATGTTGAACAGCTTTTTGTATAACCGAGAGAAAACTTGTTAAAAAATGAAAACTTTACTTGCAATAATTAATAGTCCGGCTGATTCGGAAAACTTTATCCGCTACACAAATAAAATGGCCGAAGATTTGAATTTCAACCTGCACTTCCTTTATATACAAAGCCCTGCACTTTATTCAATGAGTTCCGGTGCAATACGTGCCGGCGCTCAACCGGTAGGAATTGAAATTGAAGAGGATAAAAAGAATGCGGTTAATAAAATCAAAGAAAAGGTCAGGAAATCAAAAATAGATCTGTCAACCGTTTCCATTGGCGCTGAAACGGGTGAAGCGGACATGGTTATCAACAGGTTTATATCAGATAACAAAGCAGATATGGTCGTGCTTGAAGGACGTGATGAAAGCGGCTTCTGGATTCTGGATTCTGCCAATAAGGATATAATTCAAAAGGTAAATTGTCCGGGATGGATGATACCATCGGGAATTGATTATCTTCCTTATAAAAGGGTCGTTTATGCAACCGATTATAATGAAGCTGATATAAAAACGCTTAATAACCTGATAGATGTAACCGGCAAATATTCTCCGCATATCACAGCTCTTCATGTTACCGGTTCTGCAGATTTTCAGGAAAGAATCAAAGAAACAGGATATAAAAAAATGATAGAAGAGGAAACAGGATATGATAAAATTTCTGTCAGATCATTAATTGATAGAGGAGAAAAAAGCCTAGGCGAGTATATAAATGATTTTGCACTGGAAAATCAGGCAAACCTTATTGTATTGCTCAAAGAGAACAAAGGCTTTACCGAAAGGTTGTTTAAGCCGGGGTTCACCGGAAAAATATTAAAAAAGACCGGATTACCGGTATTGATTTATCAGGAGGGACAACCAGGAAAAGGCTTCTCAATACCTTAACCGACTTTTGTTAACTTTATAATAGTCATATTAAAAGTGAAATAAAAACTAAAAAAAATGAAAAAAGAAGAATTAGTTAAAAAAACAGACAGGAAAATTGATGAGATTAATGAAAAGATCAGGGGGTTGAAAGATAAAATACTTCCTGAAACTGGGGATGTCATAAAGGAAAAAATGAAATCCGCAATAAAGGAATTGGAAGGGATCCGGGACAAAGTCCATTTTCAATTTGACAAAATAAGGAAAATTGAGAAAATC
>PXAP01000167.1 GCA_003567115.1 Bacteroidota bacterium | reverse complement strand
GCCAACCAGGCAGAAGCAATGCGGGCTGTCCAGTGGGAACAGCGGCTGGAGTTTGCAACTGAAGGCATTCGTTTTTTTGACCTGAGGAGGTGGGACAATCTTCCGGCAGGGCTTAATTCCATGCCGATGGCTGAAACCCTAAATACCTTTGCGCAGAATGATATAAGGGGATTTATGGATGGTGCAGTTTTTACCGAAAGGGATAAATATCAACCTATCCCTCAACCTCAGATTAACCTTCAACCGGGAGTTCTTATACAAAACCCCGGTTATTAGATGCAATCTCAATTGGAAATTTACTGTACTAATGACAGTCATTTTCAAATAGGTGTGATTTAGGTTAAGGTTAGTGTCAGGAAAAACACCTTGTCGGTCAAGGGTTTGGTAGTTCCTTTGTGGTGACAAGGTGTTTTTTTCTCCGGTTAACCTTGAGAAAGATGAAACCCGCATTTACGATTCAATGGGAAGGATTGCTCTAACGTCACAACTCACGCAAGGTGGTAATTCTTTAAACGTGGAAAACCTGCAGAGCGGAGTATATATTTTAAAGCTGACAACCGGCAGTAACAAAACGACTACTCACCGATTCGTGATCCAGAGGTAGTAATAAGCTCGTTCTGGATACCCTATAAAAAAGAGGCTGTCGTAACAAAACCACAGCCTCTTTTTTAGTGGCCCATGCTTCATAAGCATATTCTTTTAAAAAACCCTTCTATAAAATGGTTCTTAATAAACACGGGTCATAATAATGCCAAAACTTTATTTTATTACTGAAACAATATCAAGCATATGTGTGCGTATTGCAGTAAGGCTGAATTTTTAATGATCAGTAGTTAGATAGAATATATTTTATATATTTGAAGATACGCTTCAGTTAAATGCATTTGATATGGTCAGGCGTATAATACTCACCATTGCTTTTGCCTCCTTGTTGTTTCAGGCCTTTGGGCAATCCCAGCAAGGAAATCCTCTATTCGTGAGACAGTTTACAACAGAGGATGGCCTTTCAAATGCATCTGTTACTTCCATAATACAGGATATTCAGGGCTTTATGTGGATCGGTACGGAGATGGGACTTAACCGGTACGACGGAACCACCTTCAGGCAATTCCTTTTATCCCGGGATCAGCAGGAAACCCGCAGCCTGACAAATATAAGCCAATTATATCTGGACCGGGAGGGCTCCTTGTGGGTAGCCTCTGATGTAGTATCACAATACATCAGTACCAGGGAGAAGCTTTCACATCATATTTTCAGAGAAGACCCCCTATATGGAATGCCGGGCCACAGGATCAATTCCATATGCCGGGATTCAAACGACCGTTACTGGATCGGCACCCATGAGGGTATCTCCATACTGGACAGGAACAAAGGGTTTATTGAAAATGTTTCTTCCCGTCATTATGTGACCATTACTGCGGAGACTATAAATCACCTCATGCAAGGTCAGATTCCGTCAAATGTCATTTCGGCAGCGGCCTCTCTTCTTGACAAACCTTTCCAATCGGATAAGGAACTTGTTTACGAACTTAATCAACTGCTTGCGGATAGTCTTCAGGAAACACATCGTGCGGAACTCCTGAAATCCTGTGTGCGGGAGAAGGACCCCAATTCCCCGCTGGATAATAGTGTCAGGCTTGTAAAGGTTGATAACTATGGCGCTGTATGGATTGTATATTCACAGCACGGAATAAGCCGTATCGATCCTGACACGCAAAAGTACCGGCATTATTTTCACATTGTGGATCCCGGGCTTAACCCTGGTGACCTTATAAACTATATCAGTGTTGCAGACGGGATGGTCTGGATTGCTTCCACCCAGGAAGGGCTCAAGGTAATGGACGTTGAATCGGGGATGGTCAGAAGTATTGATATTGACGGTGTTAAATACATTTACCACCTGATGAAGGAGGGTACTGATCTGTGGGTTTCAACCAATAGCGGACTCTTCTTATTTTGTACAATCAATGAGACAGTTCAGCATGTTAGTTTTATCGAACCCGGTCGGAGACAATGGCTTAAACCAATCGTCAAGTACACGTACAGGGATAACCATGATAATTTGTGGATCGGGACCGAACATTACGGTTTGTTGCTTGCCCAGTCAAGGAAATCATTCCACAGCTATGATATACATATAAATTCAAATATTACAGGAAATATCAGTAATGTGGTCAGGGCTATCAGCCATGACGCCCGTGGTGGAGTATGGGTAGGGTATTCTGACGGGAGGGTGGAGATCTTTGATGATAAAGGTATGGTTAGAACTCCCTCCCGTCCGCCTGATTCAGGTCTGATTACCCAGGATATACATGCCATATTACGCGATGCATATGGTAATATGCTGGTTGGATCATACCAGGGAGGTATTGAGGTATATGACAGTAACGGAATACTGGTCCGTCAATACAGAACTGATAACCCTGAAGTTTTTGCAATACCCGGTAATGATATAAGGGATATGGCAACCGACAACAATGGGAACCTGTTGGTGGCCATTCAGGGCAAAGGGTTTGCAAAGATCAACAGATCAACCGGACGTGTCTCTTATACTTCAAGTAAATATACTGATGATAACAGGCAGCAGCCCTATTTATGGATATGGTCACTTTTAGTTGACCGTCATGGATTACTTTGGCTATCAGGCAATATGGGGCTAACCAGATACGATATAGAAACTTCATCCTATCAGCATTTTCGATTCGACGATGGGGGACAAAGCTTTTCGAGCATACGTAGCCTGGAGGAGGATGCATCAGGATTATTATGGCTGGCTACCGATTTCGGTGTTTTAATTTTTAACCCCGTTAACCATACATATATAAGGATAAACAAGGATCAGGGCCTTTCAGCAAACCTGACAGCAGGAATAACAAGAGATGTAAAGGGTAATATTTGGGTCAGTACGATGAACGGGCTGAACCTGTTTAACACCCGGTCCCTTGGCATTGATCTTGCAACCCGGCTGGACACTCTTGATCCCGGTATTTTTACTTCCTCTATTAACAGATTTAATAAATCGGACGGATTAATATCAAATCATTTTATTTACAATTCACATAATCAGAACGAAGAAGGATGGCTTTATTTTGGAACATCACATGGAGTGGTTTTTTTTCATCCCGATTCAATTACACTTAACCATCATAAACCTCCTGTATTTATTACCGGGATGTCCCTTTTTAACAAAAAGGTAGAGATAGATGATGATTCGGGAATATTCAGCGAAAGTATTTCCACTCAAAACCAGATAATGCTCAGGCACAATCAAAACTCCCTTACATTCTCCTTTTCAGCATTGAATTTTATTAATTCTGACGAAAACCAGTACGCCTATATCCTTGAGGGATTCGATAAAGACTGGTACCATGTTGGATCAGGGCATGATGCAACTTATACCAACCTCAGGCACGGGCACTACCGTTTCAGGGTTCGTGCTGCTAATAATGACGGAGTATGGTCTGATGATGAGGCCAGGTTGGACATAGCCATAGCCCCTCCCTTTTTTCTTACTAATTGGGCGTTTTTTGGTTACCTGGTAATTACTCTGGGACTATTGTTTCTGTTGCGCTATATCATTAAGATAAAGGTTACAGCCCGCATGGAGGTTAAGAGAATGCAGGAGATAGATACCCTTAAATCGGGGTTCTTTACCAATGTCGCCCATGAAATAAGAACACCTCTTCTGCTTATATCCGGTCCTCTCGATAACCTGTTGAAGAAGAGGGAGAATTTTGACTGGAAGAAGGATTTCTTTCAGGTTCATCTCATGCAACGAAACGTGCAGAGGCTACAACACCTGGTTAACCAGTTTCTCGATTTCAGGAGAATTGATACGGGAGCTTACCGGCTGAATATTGTGGGAGGTAACATTATTACCTTTGTTAAGGAGATCACAAGGTCTTTCACCTCACTTGCCAGGCAAAAAGGTATAAGTCTGACCTTTCATCATGAGGAATGTGATGATTTTGCATGGTTTGATCCCGAGATAATTGAGACTGTCGTTACTAATCTGGTGTCAAATGCAATTAAATTCACCCCTGAAAATGGTCAGGTCAGGGTAGAGCTCAGGGGACACCATCAATCTGATAAATATCAGAGCAGCTTTTATGCCAAAGACTTCATATCAATCAGGGTGATTGACACCGGTCCCGGTGTTGCTCCCGGCATGAGAGAAAAGATATTTGAACGTTACCTCTGTATCAAATCCGCAAATAATCAGTCTCTTAAGGGTAGTGGGATCGGACTGTCAATTGCAAAAGAGATGATTGAATTGCATAAGGGTAAGATAAAAGTGACAGCTAATGATCCTGAAGATTATTCCGGGGGCAGCACCTTCACAGTATGTTTTCCTCACGGAGAGAGCTATTATGCTGGTGCCGTTTCTTATGAATCCCCCCGGACACCTGTTTTACAAAGAGAAGATGGACCTGAAACAGATGTTGTCCCAATCTCCGGCACCACCAGACAATCAGAGTACACCTATTTGGATAATCAGGATGTTCCCACTTTGTTGATTGTGGAAGATGACGCTGATACAAGGCTCTATCTGAAACAGGAACTGGTAAGGTATTACAGCATACTTGAAGCGGAATCTGCAGAGGAAGGCCTTGAGATAGCGCGAAACCATATACCTGAACTGGTTATTTCGGACATTATCCTTCCAGGAATTAGCGGGGAGGAAATGTGCCAGACCATGAAATCTGAAATGCAGACAGACCATATACCAATAATCCTGCTTACAGCCCGGGCATCCGCGAATGGCAAAGTGTCCGGACTAAAGTGCGGGGCTGATGCCTATATCACCAAACCGTTCAGTATTGAGGAGTTGTTAATCAGAATAAGGAATCTTGTTGAAACGAGGAAAAGAATTATTGAAAAGTTCAGTTCCGATTTTGCAAGGAGCCCGTTGAACCAGATCAGGAAATCGTCGGATGACACCTTCATGCAGAAGGTACTTGATATAATTCAGGACAATATATCCAATCCCGATCTGGATGTTGATTTTTTGACCGATAAGCTGGGAATGAGCAGGGCCCAATTATACCGCAAGTTTAACTCAATAATCAAGCAACCTGTAAAGGAGTTTGTCCGAACCGTGAGGCTAAAAAAAGCAGCAGAGATGCTGATGCATGATGATAACAATATAACCGGCATTGCCTACACCGTCGGATTTAGCAGCCCGCCGTACTTCACAAGATGCTTCAAGGCCACCTATGGTGTTACTCCAACCGAATTCATACAGAACAGGGGCAAATGCTCAGGGCAGGTAAAGATTGAAGATGATACCTGCAATGAGTGAACTGATATTATTGTCTCAACTGTATCACTTTTGTCTCTGTGAGTGAAATGGAGAATTTCATGCAACAGATTTGAGATGATTTATATAGCGCAGAGCTATAGAATAAATTTCCTTTGTTATAAGGTCATATTATCTCCCGGTGGTTAATAATAACGTTTTGCCGGGCATCAATTATATGAGCAGTTTTTGTCAGATTAATGGGAAATACCTGTTAATACACAATTAAACTATTGGGAATATGAGCATAAATAATATTGCTTCCTTTATCAGCATCGCTGTTATCACAGTTATTGGCGCATGCAATAATGAAACAGAGAAAACCTGGGTGATCGAATCGCCCGATGGATCAATAAGCGTTACCATTTCAACCGGGGGGATTGAAAACTTCCACGGCATTAGCGCTCCGTTATCTTACAGCGTTGAGATTACCGGTGAAGGGGAGAAATTAACGGCGATCAAGCCTTCACCTCTGGGTATTATCAGGGAGGATGAAGATTTCAGTAAAAATCTTACCCTTGTAAAGGCAAGCGGACCTGCAAACTTTGATGAGGAGTATTACATGATCAGCGGTAAGAGATCATTGAGGAGGAACCACTATAACAGGTTCAGTCTTACTTTCAGGAATGATAATAATGCGCTGCTGGAAGTTATTTTCAGGTTATATAACGATGGTGTGGCTTTCAGCTATCGTTTCCCGGAAAAATCGGACAATAGTTACAGGGTACTCAGGGAGCTGACAGGGTTTCACATTCCTGTCCCCGGTGAAGCATGGAAACAACCCTATGATACTCTTGGCATATGGTCTCCTGCATATGAATATGGATATGAGCCGGTTCAGGCAATAGGGGACTATCCTCCAATGTCCACTGGCTGGGGGTTCCCTGTATTGTTCCACACGAACGATGTTTGGGTATTCGTCAGTGAAACAGCCGTTTACGATGAGTACTGCGGATCGCATCTGGCAGCCGAGGCAAGTGATGGAAAGTATAAGCTGCAATTTCCGCATGATTGGGAGAACTATGGTATTGGAGATGTCCATCCTGTGAGCTCTCTTCCATGGCAAACTCCCTGGCGATTTATTGTAGTCGGGAGAACTCTGGCCCCTATAGTCGAGACTACGCTTCCTCATGATCTGGCCAGACCTGTTGCGCTGGAAGATATATCGTGGATAAACCCGGGTATAGCATCATGGAGCTGGTGGAGCGATCATTCCAGCAGCTATTTCTATGAGCCTTTAAAACAATATGTTGATCTGGCAGCAGAGATGAACTGGCCATATTCTCTTGTTGATGCCGGATGGCACATGATGAGTGGAGGAACAGTTGAGGAACTGATTGAATACGCCAATAGCAAGGATGTAGGGATCAATCTCTGGTACAATTCAGGCGGCAATCATACCAGGGTTATGGATGCCGGACCACGGGACCTGATGCATAAACGTGAAATAAGGCGAAAGGAGTTTGAACGGATAAGCAGGTTAGGAGTAAAAGGGGTTAAGATTGATTTCTTTCAGAGTGAAAAGCAGAATATGATTCAGTTGTACCTGGACATACTTCGTGATGCTGCTGACTTTCAAATCATGGTCAATTTTCATGGCTGCACCTTCCCGAAAGGCTGGGAAAGAACATATCCCAACCTCCTTACGATGGAGGGAGTACGAGGAGCTGAATTATACAGTTATCCTGGATTTCCTCCTACTGCTCCCTACCTTAACTGTATTTACCCGTTTACACGAAATGTAATGGGCAGTATGGATTATACTCCTGTGACCTTTACCAATTTCAGTCCGCAATCAATCAGGCAAACAACATGGGCACATGAGCTGGCCCTATCAGTCATTTTCGAGTCGGCATTACAGCATTTTGCCGATAACATCAGTGGATTTCGTCAGCAGCCGGCGAAGGTACTCGACTTTTTAAGAAATGTTCCCACTGTATGGGATAATACATGGTTTGTTGACGGCTATCCCGGGAAACTCGCAGTATTGTTCAGGCAGAAGGATGGTGTTTATTATCTGGGCGGTATTAACGGCGAAATGGAGCCCAAAGATGTAACGTTTACCCTGCGACACCTTCCGGAAGGTAACTATATCCTTTCACTAATAGCTGATGGCGAGCATAAGGAGGATTACAAGATTAAAGAGCTTACTGTCAACCGGGAAACCCCGGTAACCCTTCATATGCTGCCGGCAGGTGGGTTTGCGGCACAGATTACAAGATTATGATAAAGCCTCATAATCAAATGTTAGCCTGAGAATTAATTATAGTTATAATTGGTTGGTTTTAAAACAGTAAAGAAGTATTAAATAGATGTTATTCCATACAATAAAAAGGTTCATCCGAAATAATAGACAGATTATCCTGGTATTGATTGAATACTTTGTTATAGTTCTGATAATTGGATTTTTATTGCTGATTGC
>PXAP01000041.1 GCA_003567115.1 Bacteroidota bacterium | reverse complement strand
TTTATCATGATGAAGCAATAGAGCTTTTCCGGAACAGTTATGCGGTTGTCAGGGGTAATCATGTGCGTATCCCTGCATATATGGTCGAGGAGGCACTGAATTTTTATCCAAGGAAGATATCACTGAAGGGTAGAAATAATATCCGGTCTCTCCATATTCAGAAAGATACTGTGACTTTTGGCACCGGTTCCGACTTGCCTTTTACATATGACAGAAAAACCGGGGAAAGAAGAAGGACAACCTATCAGGATATAAATCATGCCGCTAAACTGGTCGATGCATTGTCACACTATGATTTTTTTATGTCGCATGGCATTGTAAGTGATGCCCCGAATCCTCAGACATACGACAGGCATCAGTTTATGGCTATGCTGGAACAGTGCACAAAACCAATGGTTCTGACCAGTGTTGACGGGGAAGGACTGGAAGATCTCTGGAAGATGGGTTGCCTGGTGCATGGTGGCGAGGAGGAATTCAGACTTAATCCTCTGTTTGTGGCATATATAGAACCTATTTCTCCTTTGAAAAATGACAGAACGGCAGTTGAAAAATTGTTGTTTGCTGCCGAAAAAAAATTACCGGCTATGTACACTCCTTGTCCCAGTTCCGGTGCTACCGCTCCGGCTACAATAGCAGGTATGCTGGTGCAGTCGCTGGCTGAAACACTTATGGCCATTGTATTATGTCACCTTAAAAATCCGGGTATGCCCCTTATTATGGGCGGAGTGACTACTTTACTTGATATGAAAAAATCAACCTATTCTTATGGTGCCCCGGAATTATCCCTGGCTTCGGCTGCCAATACCGATATATCAAAATGGCTGAATCTGCTAATGTTTTCAACCGGAGGATGTACTGATTCCAAGATTCTTGATGAACAAGCAGCATCTGAACAAATGATGAACCTTTTTTATTCATATTTATCAGGAGCAAATCTCGTTCATGATGTTGGCTATATAGACCATGGAACCAATGCTTCACTGGAAAGTCTCGTTCTCAATCAGGAGATGATGGGCATGGTAAAACAATTTGGAAAAGGCATCAATACAGATGATGATCACCTGGCATTGGACCTTATTGAAAAAGTAGGGCCAGCAGGTGAGTATGTGACCACCGACCATACTTTTGATCACTGGAAAGAATGGTATTTGCCGGAACTTCAGGACAGAAGTGATTATGAAACATGGAAAAACAATGGTGCCAAAACGATGCTTGAAAGGGTCGTTGAAAAAACACAACAGCTTCTTGATTCCCACGAACCGGAACCGTTGGATGAAAAGCTTAAAAAAGAGCTCAGGGACATTATAGATCATGCGGATAAACGGCACTCCTGACAGTGATTTTTGTTTCGGGATATATTACTGAAATGATATAATAATCAAAAAAATAATAATGATTAGCAGAACAAATTACACTATACAACAAAGTCCTCATTTTGAAATATTATCTGAAAACCAGAAAGAGATAATTTATAATGGTATGATGCGTACTCTCCAATATACAGGGGCAAATGTGCATCATGAAGGTGCAAGGGAGTTGTTTGATAAAGCAGGTTGTAAAGTAGACGGGATAAGGGTTTATTTTCCACCTCAGGTCATTCTTAATGCGTTATCTACAGTACCGGTAGTTACGGAAGTTTTTCCGTGGGATGGTGACGAAGCCAAAAAAATTGTTATTGAGAAGAAAAGAAGTTATTTCGGTCCCGGCCCAACACCGCCCAACTTTATTGATACAGATACTCTTGAACGAAGAAAATACCTGAGAAAGGATGCTTCTCTTGTTGCCCGGGTATGCGATGCATTGCCAAATATTGGCTATGTCCAGTCACTCGGATCAATCAGCGACGTTACCAACGGCCTGGCCGATGTATATGAATTTGCTGATATGGTTCGCAATACTACAACGCCTATAATGAGTTGGTCATTCACACGCGATGGTTGCCATGACATACACAGGATGGGTATAGCTATGGCCGGAGGCGAAGAAGAATTCAGGCAGCGACCCAATTATATTTTCTACGGTGAGCCAATTTCTCCGCTGGTCAGCGATTTTCATGCTATCGACAAATGTATGTATTGCGCAGAACATCGAATACCCCAGGTTTACAGTCCCTGCGCTATAGGTGGTGGTACTGTTCCTGCCTCCCATGCAGGTCAGCTTGTGGTGGCCCTTTCAGAATCCATGGTCGGGGTTATCGCTTCACAGCTGATAAATCCGGGAACCTGCGTGATCATTGGCGGGGTGCAGTCAATACTTGATATGCGTTGTTCGATATATTCGTATGGTGCCCCTGAACTAAGCCTTTTAAGTGCGGCACTCACAGAGATGGTGCACTATTGTAATCTGCCAATGTACTCAACTGGCGGATGTACCGACACAAAGAAAATGGATATTCAATCTGCCATGGAAGCCAGCCTGTCAATTAATGCGGCAATGATGAGCGGTGCGAATTTTGTCCATGATTGCGGATATACCGAATCAGGTTTGACAGGTGATATTTTTCAAACCGTTATGGATGATGAGATCATAGGAATGGCTAGAATTATTGAAAAGGGGGTTGAGGTAAATGAAGAAACACTGTCAGTTGATGTCATTAACAATGTCGGCCCCGGCGGACATTACCTTTATGAAGATCATACAATGAAACACTTCAGAAACCATTGGATGCCGACACTTATGGACAGAAACAGTTATGAGGCATGGGAGGAGGAGGGACGAAAAACCATGAAAGAAAGGATCCAGGAAAAAACAAGAGACCTTATTGATAACTATGAAGGTCCTGTAAATAAGGTTCCTTCCAAAGCTGATAAAGAGATCGAAACCATTCTGGAGCAGGCGGAAGAACGGCAAAAAAAGGAGCGGTAAAAAATGGTATGATTAACCATAGGTTTGCCTGCGCCTTGAAAAAAATGTGTAAATCAATTGTTATTTTATGAACCGGTACATAATAGGCATAAATACGGGAGGCACTTATACTGATGGGGTTATGTTGGATTATATCTCACGTAAAGTGGTGTCGGTGGCAAAATCCCTCACCACACGTGAAGATCTGAAGGTTGGCGTTATAAAGGTATTGAAAAAGCTGAAAATTGAACCGGATTATAATATCAAGCTTGTTGGCATTTCAAGTACGCTTGCAACCAATACCGTTGCTGAAGGAAAAGCAAAAAAAGCGGGTCTGTTATTGATTGGTTATGATAAAGATCTGATAGGCAGGTATGGGTTGTTGAATCAGATTCCGGCAAGTACCATAGGATACTTTAAAGGAGGTCATACGGCACAGGGCATGGAACTTTCTGCTCTGGATAAACAGGGTGTAAAAGAGTGGGTGCTTGAAAATCAACATGATGTAGAGGCAGTAGCTGTTTCGGGTTATTTTAGTCCCCTGAATCCCGAACATGAGGAAGCTGCATTCAAAATTATCCGGGAAAACTCTTCATTGCCTGTTGTTATGGCACATCAGCTGTCCACCAAGCTCGATTCGATCAAAAGAGCTGCCACTGCCTCCATCAATGCTTCACTGGTAGTTGTGATGTCAGATTTTATTGAAGCAGTCAATCGTTCGATGAAAGAGCTGGGAATTAAAGCCCCCTTAATGATAGTGCGAGGTGACGGAACCCTTATGCCTGCAAATGATGCCGTCAAAAGGCCAGTGGAAACAGTGCTGTCAGGTCCGGCTGCCAGTGCGATAGGAGGGAGATTTCTTTCGGGCAATGGTAATGCTCTGGTAATTGATATGGGGGGCACAACGACCGATATGGCATTGATTAATGATTACCGTGTTGTTGTTTCAGATGACGGGGCAAAGGTGGGAAACTACAATACTGCAGTTGAAGCTGCCAAAGTCAGGACTATAAGCCTTGGATGTGACAGCAGGATATACCACAACGAAAAAAGTGAGCTGATGCTTGGACCCCACAGGGTCAGGCCCCTTTCACAAATAGCAATGTATCATGAGAATGTAGTAAAAGATTTTAACAGGTTAAAAAAGGCATCGGTCATTAGTAAGGATCCTGCCGATATTGAATACTGGTATTTGCATGGTTCTGTTGATGAAAATGAGTACAGATTACTGAATGACAAGCAGAAAAAGATTATAGATCTTATACGTAAACCCCACAGGCTGTCGGGCTTGTTCAAAAAAGTGGGTGTATATCATGCCAGTCACCTTCAGATGGATGAATTTATTGATCAGGGTAAGATTGAATGTTCGGCCATTACACCGTCTGATCTTCTGCATGCCGAAAGGAATCTGGAACTTTGGAACAGGGAAGTGGCCGTTGTGGCGCTGGAACATTATTCCGGGATATATGGCAAATCTCCCAGAAACTTCACTGAAGAGGTATTTAATAAGATTATCAACATTCTGGTGGAGGAAATGATCATATATCTTGCATGCCAGAATATGCTGCCTTCTGATATGCCGGCTTCTATTGACGGTGAGTGGGGCAAATGGATGTTGCAACAGATACTGGATAGTGACAATAACTTCCTCTCAATTATTGCCGACAGCCGTTTCCCGATTGTAGGAACCGGAGCACCTGCCAGGCATTTTCTCAAAAAAGCAGCAAAAACAATAAAGGCAAAATTCATTTTGCCCGAATTCTATGATGTGGCAAATGCAGTTGGTGCTGTTTCCGGATCAATTTCCGAAATCCGGGAAGTCATTGTGTTTGTCCGTGACAACAAAGAACAGTACTCTTACATTGCGAAGCATGGAAATTCCACTAAGATCTTCAGGGAATATAATACCTGTTGTGATTATGCGGAAGAAACGGCCTACCGGTTAGCTAAAGAAGCAGCCATCCGGTCAGGTGCTGCAGATTGTTTTGTAGAAGTGAGTCGCAGGACGGAAGCTTCTTTGTTAAGATTTATTGCAAGGGCCATTGGGAATCCCAGATTATCGGATCTGAATTATAACACTATGGTTGGCCTGCCTGAACAGGATAATTTGAAACCATTGATAAATGAACAGAAATAAAAAGTCCCGGAGATTGTACGAACAATGAAAACTATAATAGCCTGTGGCGCCATAAAACCTGAATTGGAGCATGTAAAAATGGATGCTGAAGATATCCGGATTATATATCTGCCACAGAATCTTCACCGTAGCCCCGATAAGCTGAAAAAAAAACTGCAGGATGCCATAGATCAAATAAAATCTGATGACGGTAAAGTGATACTGGGTTTTGGATTGTGCTCCAATGCGGTTGTCGGGGTCAAAGCATCGTCACAGGGGCTGATAATACCTCGTGTTCATGATTGTATTGCATTTTATCTTGGAAACCGTGAAAAATACAGAAAAATCTTTAACCGGCATCCGGGAACCTATTATCTGACCAAAAGCTGGATACGAAATAAAAAAGATCCGCTGGGACTTATGGAGAATGAGTACACACAGAGAGTTGGACCGGAAATGGCTGAGGAAGCAATGCGGAAGGAAATAGAGAATTATAAATATATAAGCTTTATAAATACAGCCGGACCAAATAACCATGTGGAAAAATTGCGGGCAAGGGCCAGGGAGAACGCTGATTTTTTTAACAAGAAATTTATTGAATATAAAGCTAATGATGACTTTTTCAGGAAAATAGTGTTTGGTCCTTATGATAACCATGAATTTATTTATATTAAACCCAATGAAACAATTACACAAAAACAATTTTTATAAAAGGAGGAACTTAATATGCAAATTGTTGGTGAACTGATCAATGCAAGCCGTAAAAATATAAGGAATGAGATCAGGGAAAAAAATAGAGAAAAGATTGTCGAAGTTGCCAAAGCACAATACGATGCCGGTGCAGATTTTATTGATGTGAATGCCGGCATTTTCGTAGGGAAGGAGACAGATTATGTAAAGTGGTTGGTGCAGACTGTGCAGGAAAACCTGGATGTACCTTGTTGCATTGATTCACCCGATCCAAAAGTGATTGAGGAATCGGTAAAAGTACACAAGGGCACGCCTATGATCAATTCCATTTCTCTTGAATCTGAGCGTTTTGACAGGATTTTGCCTGTAATCAGGGGAACCGGAATAAAAATCATTGCTCTTTGCATGAGTGATGAAGGTATGCCTCACACCAGGGATGACAGGATGAGGATAGCTGACAAGCTTGTCAATAGTCTTATCAGCAATAATATACCTGTTGAAAATATTTATGTCGATCCCCTGGTTCAGCCTATTGGTTCAGGAGATAACTTTGGCATTGAGTTTCTGAATACTATTGAAAGCATTAATAAGGAATTCAAAGGAATTCATACCATTTGCGGACTCTCGAATATATCTTACGGGATCCCCAAAAGACAATTTGCCAATCAGACCTTTATGATAATGGCAATTACCAAAGGTCTTGATTCGGCAATAGTAAATCCTCTGGATAAAAAAATGATGGCAAACATCATAACTGCAGAAATGCTGGCCGGACAGGATCAGTTTTGTGAAAAATATATGACAGCATACAGGGAAGGCCTGTTAGATTTTTAAGTATTACAGTTTTTTTCTGTTTGGTTTGTTATGCTATCATTTTGCCGGCAAATATTAATACCCAGATAAATATATTCTTGAATTAATAAACGAAATTTACATGAGTAATAGAAAATATTCCAGTGATGTTGAAGTGGCAAGAAATTATTACAACAGTCAGGATGCACATAATTTCTACTATATAATATGGGGAGGGGAGGATCTTCACCTTGGTATATATGAATCGGAAGATGAAGAAATATCTGTTGCCAGCCGCAGAGCGGTTGACCGTATAGCATCCTTTGCAGGTAAAATTGATTCAAACACCCGGATAGTCGATTTTGGCGGTGGATTTGCCGGCTCGGCACGTCATCTGGCCAGGAAGTTCGGTTGTCATGTTACCGTTGTCAATCTCAGTGAAACAGAGAACCAGCGGGGAAGGAAAATGAACAATGATCAGGGATTGAGCCATTTGATCGATATTATTGATGGCAGTTATGATGATGTTCCCTTTGATGACAGGACTTTTGATTTAGTATGGTCTGAAGATGCCATATTACACAGTAACAATAAAAGGCTGGTCATAGGTGAAGCATACAGATTATTAAAGACAGGAGGTGATTTTGTCTTTTCAGATCCCATGCAGACTGATAATTGCAATCAGGAAGTGTTGCAGCCCATTTATGAGCGCATAAAGCTTTCTTCACTCGGGTCACCTGCCTTTTACTTAAAAGCATGCAAGGAGACAGGCTTTAGGGAAGTTTCATTTGAAGAATTGCCCGATCACCTAATTTTGCATTATTCCAAAGTTTTGAAGGAAACTGAAAGAAAACAGGATGACCTGAAAGGATTTGTTTCGGAAGAGTATATTCAAAATATGAAAAAAGGCTTAAGGCATTGGATAAAAGGGGGTAAGGAAAATAATCTCACCTGGGGAATATTCCATGCCAAAAAATGATATGTTTTGATTTTTTACATGATCTGTTTTTAAGAATTAAAGGAATTAACATACATAATAATACATTAAATAAATTTTTAAAATCATGAATAATTTGGAAAAGATTGATGAGAATATAAATTATCGTATCAAAGATATCGGACTTGCCGGGGCAGGCAGAAAAGATATCCGGCTGGCGGAACATGAGATGCCAGGGTTAATGGAGTTCAGAAGTAAATACGGTGATGAAAAACCATTAAAAGGGGCAAGGATCACCGGATCACTTCATATGACCACCCAGACCGCTGTACTGATTGAGACATTGACATCTCTCGG
>PXAP01000111.1 GCA_003567115.1 Bacteroidota bacterium | reverse complement strand
TTGTGAGTGTACACATACTCCCCTGTGCCGGGGTCATATATGGCAATACCGACATGAGTGTCAGCAATTGCCGGATTTTCCAGGAACTTTCCGGGTATCGATGTTCGGGCCAAATAGCGTGGAGAGGTGCACGAACCCGAAATAACCCCAAAAATCAATATCACAACCACCGGAAACACTGTTGTAACTCTATTAATAATAAATTTCTTTCCCGGAAGATTAATTCTTATTTTCTCCATAATGACAAATGAACATGAAATTTTTTTATCTGAATTTTCCATCTTGAAAATACTCAACAAAGCATCGGGTATAACATGGAAAATCGACGAAGTCAAATTACACACAGACAAAGATGAAAAAATTTCATGGGAAAGCGAAGCGGTTCATCCTGTAAGTCAGAATTTTGTTAATTTTCAAAACAAAATTCTGACTTACAGGATAAATATAAAACAATTTTACCATGACAGCAGAAACTTAATGCGGATCCCTCTGCGTAAAACCAGCAACTCCGGGATCATAATTAATTGCAAGTTAATAATCTATATTTTTTCAGGACAAGCCTGAAAAAATATAGGTCACTATGAAAAGTCACTTGGTTTTTTCGGGTATAATTTTCGGAGAAGTAATGTTTTTTGTAAATTGATTTCAAATAACCGTAAAAAAATCAGAAAAAATCAAAATTGCAAAATATATATTGTCTTTTAGCACATAAGTAGCAAAAACACTATTGTACTTTAGTATGAGAAGAATATTTTACAACACTTAATTGAGTGGAAAAACAGAAGCAAATCCGTCAGTGAATTAAACCTTTATGATGAACCATGATTTTTAAATCAGATTCAGCAGTCAAAAAGTTTCCGGATTTTGCTTTTCACATCCATTTGGAGGGATTGGTTAATTTCTCCCAGTTTTCTTTTTATCAGTTTTCCGGGAATTACAACCATCTTGTGCAACCTGATTACAGAATCCACAACCAATCCTGTTCCGAACGAATTTTCAGAATTCTTCTCAATAATTATGTCACTATCAGTAATATCGTCCGGGATTTTACTGGTAATAAATGCAATAATTACATGTTTATGTTTGCCAATTTCAGCAGTAAGGCATAAAGCAGGTCTTACTTTTGAAGATGAAAAATCATCGAAGGGAAAAGGTACAAGAACTATCTATTCCTTATCATTTATTGGTTCTCCGTCAGTTTGTGAGTAAATATCTTCCTCAGGTTCATTCAGAAAATCAAAAGCAGGATTATTCTGAATGGAATACAGCCATCTTTTTTCTTCTTCCGACTCTTCACCTTCCTCCTCCAGAAGAATAATTATCCTGACGGTACTGTCCTTTTTATTCAATGGATAATCCACCCTGAGGTTACCAAATTTATCGGTCTTTGTATTTATCTCAATTGCTTTCATAGCCATGTTTTTATATCAAAGATAATTCTTTCCGGGTATTTTTTCAAGCCCTGTACAACCTGATTTGGAAACATGCCCTTCAAATTTTTCTGACAAAAAGGCAATAATATTTAAAACTCCGGTAACATATTTTAAATAAAAACAAATTCATAATTTCAATCTGATTCATTTTGCATGGTTGAATTCTCCTGCGGTACCATTCGTTAATTGATCTATTCGTAATTCGTTGATAAATACTTTTTTAAAATTATCAACATGACAGAAAATTTTAATAAGTTTGTTCTCATAGTTTTTCTTTTTTTTGTTATTGATTATAAAAAATTTAAAAAGCTTTTTTTATTATACACTTGTTTATCAAGTATTTATTAATAATTTTGCAGGTAAATTGTTAAAAACTGATGTTTTATAAAATATGCTTATATCGAACTCACGTTTTAGCATTAGGATTATGACCCCGATCACTTTTCCAGGACAATGAAAACAATATTATATACTTTAATCCTGCTGTCACAATGCATACTCTGCCATGGCCAGAAAGCAGATGAATATGTCCGCCGGGGCCTTGAAATGAATATCCAAAACAATCACATCAGCGCGATCGAGTATTACAACAAGGCATTAAGCATTAATCCGCAATTCGCCGAAGCCTACGTTCTGAGGGCCAGATCGAAATACCTTCTTGTTAATTACACAGGTGCAATATCGGACCTTAACAAGGCAACCGGTATTGACCCCGAATTTGCGGAGGCATATTTACTCAGGGGAAGGGCAAAGGATGCCATTGGTGACAACAAAGGGGCAATTGAGGACTACAACGCTGTTTTAAATATCAATCCCGCTTACGCGGAAGCATATATTCTCAGGGGCAGGGCAAAATATGCACTTGGCAATTACCAGGATGCCATAGATGATCTTAATAAGGCAACAGATATAAATCCTGACTATGCAGAGGTTTATGTTCTGAGGGGGCTTGCCAGGGATGCACTAGGCAACCATAATGATGCTATAGCTGATTACACCAAAGCACTGGATATAAATCCCGAATATACAGAGGCTTATTACAAACGGGGTGTAGCAAAATATCTGCTCGATGATTACAGTGGTTCGATTGCAGATTTCACAAAAGCTTTGGAAATTGATCCTGATCTTTCCAAAGCCTGGTATAACAGGGGGCTGGCCAGAAAAGAACTTGGCAAAACCGGCGCGGCCTGCCAGGACTGGGAAAAGGCCCGGGAACTGGGGGTTATCGAAGCATCTGAAGCAATCAGGCAATTCTGCAGGCAGGAATAGCGGGCCTTTAGTTTATATCAATAAATTAAACATGACATGACATGAATTAAAACCGTATAGTCTGAGTAATTATTAATTTACCGGGATCTTCATTATTCCATTTTGTTCGGTCCTTATAAACAGCAATCTGATATTATGAAAAAAAACAACATTTTCAATGTTCCAAATTTTTTGAGTTTTTACCGTCTTATTGCCTTTCCTTTTATACTCTGGTTTGCACTGACCGGAAAACAAGACCTTTTTGCTATTTTTCTTGTTATAAACTTACTGACCGATGTGGCTGACGGATATATTGCAAGAAAATTTGATCAGGTAACCGAGTTCGGTGCCAGACTTGACTCCATGGCCGACAATTTTACCTACCTGCTGGCTTTCATTGGTATATACGTTTTCAAGCTGGAGGAGTTTCTTCCGCATATAGTCAGTTTTCTTGTTTGGATGGGCTTGCTGTCTTCTGCATTATTATTTTCGCTCATCAAATTCAAAAGATTTCCCAGCCTTCATCTTTATTCCTGGAAAATCGGCGGGTACATTCAGGGCGCCTTTTTCATAGTGCTTTTTAGCTACGACTTTGTTACCCCTTTTTACTATTTTATGGTAATCTGGGGCATCATGTCGGCCATTGAGCACGTAACCATACAAATTTTAATACCAGAAATGAGGTCAAATGCCAAAGGACTCTATTGGGTACTTAATGACAAAAACCATTAACCGGCTGCTGTTTACCTGAACCGCAAACTTATTTCGGTTTTGTTTTTAAAATATATTCTTATACCTTCGTTTAAGTAAAAAATTTGCCAAAACCAGTCTCTCCACCACAGAGTAGGTGACTGTAACCCCGGTTTTTATTTTGCACCGCAAATTTTTTCAACTGCAGGACATTAAGGGCAAAGCCCTGCCCGGACATGATCATACCCCGGGGACGGGGTTTTTCAGGATAAAATAGAATTATAGCAAAGTTTGAAATGCCGCCTGATGTTTTTTCTGAATCTTTAAAAATCTGTATAATTGCAAATTGATCGTTATGATATTTCACTCCCCGTTTCAATATAGCTATCTGTGGCTGCCTCTGATCGGTTTCACTATAGGCCTTCTGGCCTCTATGACAGGCGGAGGTGGCGGTTTTTTCTTTCCCCCCGTGCTGATATTGCTTTTTAAAGTTCCTGCCCATATTGCAGTAGCTACTTCACTTGCAGCCACACTACCCATATGCTTTGTCGGTGCAATGGGATATTACCGCAAAGGCAGTCTCGATGTACGTACCGGCATTACATTCGGGATTGCCGGTATCACAGGAGCCCTGGCAGGGGCTTCCGTTACGGGCCTGCTTACAGCGGGCCAGCTGGAAACCACCTTTGGCATTTATGCCATTCTCCTTGGGCTGCTCATGATCTTCAATAACTTAAAGGATAAAAAGAACCTCAGAACAGTAAAAAAAACACCGGGCATTAAAATACCGGGTATAATTACCAGAGGACCACTTTACGGATTTGCCGGAGGAGTTATTTCCGGCACTTTTGGCATAAGCGGAACAACGCCGGTTTTGGCCGGACTGCTTGCAATCAGGCTGCCCCTGAAGCTGGTGGCCGGCACCTCCCTGATGATAGTGTTCATCAACACCGTTTCAGCACTGACCGGACATCTGTTTATAGGTATTATTGATCTTACAGTGGTATGGTTCCTGACCGCCGGCGCTGTAATAGGTGCATTCTCAGGACCGAAACTGTTAGCAGGAGTTGACCTGGAAAAGATAGAAGGATCTGTACGGCAATCATTTGCATACCTGGTCCTTGCATTTGGAACCATAATAATCATAACCTGACAATAATTATCTTCAAAACCCATGGCCCATATTAAAACTGCCTTATATGATTTTAACCATTTATATAATTATTCTGGCCTATTTCGTTCTGGGAGCCGTTGGTTTCTTCTTTATAAACCGTAAAAAGGATCCCCTGACCGCCCGGGAAAACAGGAATAAATTCATAACCTATTTTATAATTATCCATATTCTGTTTCTTGGAATAGTTTTCAATCCGGTGGGTTTTAAAATTCTTGGCATGGTGATAATCCTGGTTGGCCTGTGGGAAATAATAAACCTTTTCCGCCAATCCGGCTATGCCGGCAAAGGTTTTTTCGGGTTATTCCTGTTAATATTCCTGATTTTCTGCACAGGCTTCTTCCGGTTCAGCAATGCAGACCAGGGCCTGATCCTGTTCACTTTCCTTTTAGTTTCAATATTTGATGCATTCAGCCAGATAATCGGACAGTTGCTGGGCAAACAAAAAATTTCCCCCTCCATAAGTCCCGGAAAAACAACTGAGGGCTTTATTGGCGGAACACTTATTGCCATTGCCAGCTCCCTCCTGTTGAGAGGCCTTATAGATGCCCGGATCACTGAAGCATTGCTGATTTCAACTGGTATAGTCATATTTGCATTCATTGGCGACATGGGTATCTCTCTATATAAAAGAAAATACAGGGTAAAAGACTTCGGTAACCTGCTTCCCGGCCACGGAGGTTTTATGGACCGGTTTGACAGTCTCATTGCAGGAGGTGCATTCATTGCACTGCTTGAATTGCTGGGAGCCTGAAGTTGTGCCACCAAATATTAAACCAACAGGAAAAATGGAAAATCAAGTTGGAAGCCAGATTGGAATAACAATAGTATTTCTTATAACATTTTTGCTGCTGCTGACCTTTAATGAACTGGCCTATCGCAGGCTCGGTCTTAAAGGGGAATACACCAGGAAACTGGCACATTTTGCGGCCACCTTGTCTACCCTCATTTTCCCTTTTATTTTCAACAATCACTGGCATGTACTGGGACTGGCAATTATTTTCTTCATTTTACTGTTCATCAGCCGCAACACCCGCCACCTGAAGTCGATCCACGACATAAAAAGAGTTTCGGCCGGCAGCTTTCTTTTGCCGGTAGCCATTTATCTTACTTTCCTTGTTTCCCATTTACTGGACAACAAATTTCTGTTTATCCTTCCTATTCTGGTACTTGCCATTTGCGATCCTGTGGCCGGTATTCTTGGTATGAACCATCAGATCAATAACAGGAAAATCAGGATTTTTAAAAAGACCTTAAATAAAACCTGGCTGGGATCCATCTCTTTTCTGGTCTCTTGTTATCTTGTCAGTATCATTGCCCTGTATTATAATAACCAGATGAGTTTTAACCCTGAGATTTTTCTGCTTGCCCTTATTATAGCCTTAACAGGAACCCTTGCCGAGATGTTCAGCTGGAAAGGAACCGATAACCTGTTTATACCGATGAGTGTTCTGCTTGTCCTTGTTCTCTTCTATTAATCCGGCCGGTGCATCCATCCGACCTCTCGGAAGCAACAGGCAGTCAATGTTTTCAGGGCTGTATGCAAGATTTAATCGTGACCGGTTACCTGTTTTTATCTTCACAAAGCTCTGTTAGCACACCAAAGGTGGATTTGGGATGCAAAAAAGCAATATCAAGTCCCTCGGCACCTCTCCTTGGCTGTTGATCAATGGTTTGAACGCCTTTACTCCGGGCATGTGCGAGAGACTCTTCAACCCCTTTAACAGCAAATGCTATATGGTGAACGCCCTCTCCCCTTTTCTCCAGGAATTTGGCAACCGGACCATCGCCGGAGGTCGATTCCAGTAGCTCTATTTTTGTCTGTCCGGCCATAAAAAAGGCCGTCCGCACCTTCTGGTCTGCTACCTCCTCTATATTATAGCACTTCAATCCCAGAACATCCTCATAAAAGTCAATGGATTTTTGAAGGTTTCTTACGGCAATGCCAATATGTTCTATATGTGTTGTTTCCATGATATTAACTATTATTTTACTACAAATATACATTAAATTTTTTCAGCCAAAATTACACACAGACCTTTCGGGCTAAGCCCCGCAAGCAAATGACCACGCCCTGAGACGTGTATTTTAATGTTAAATTAAAAAATATAATTATACAATTTAACCCGGAAAGGCAAATAACCGGCATTTAGCAGCTTATTGTCAGGAAAACAAAAAACAGGCAGGCAGGCGATTATTATTGAACTATTGAATCATATATCACCTGCTGGATCTCTGTGCGCAGGTTCATCTGCAGAAGTTTGTTGTTGAACTGATCGGGATGAACACGATTGGAAAGGAAAATATAAACAATATCTTCAACAGGATCTGCCCAGGCAATAGTTCCTGTAAAACCACTATGCCCGAAACTTTCCTGCGAGGCTGAACGTGCAGCAGGAGCGTTTCTTGAATACCTCTCCGGGGGCTTATCAAAACCTATACCTCTTCTGTTACCTCTATTACTGTTTGGGGCAGAGGTAAACCTTCTTATGGTTTCAGGGCTGAAAAAATTCATTCCCCCGTAATCTCCCCCCTGCAGATAAAGCTGCATGAGTTTTGCCAGATCATTGGCATTGGAAAAAATTCCGGCATGCCCGGCCACACCTCCCATCATAGCAGTGCCGTGATCATGAACATATCCATGAACCACCTGCCGGCGGAATACAATATCATTTTCGGTGGGTGCTATCTCACCGGGATAAAACTTCTCACGTGGCATATAAGTCATCCTTGCTGCCCCCAGGGGCCTGTAAATATTCTTTTCGGTATATGAATCAAGAGGTTCGGAGCTTATCCGCTCAATGATATTTTTCAGGTAGTAGTATCCAAGATCACTGTAGAGATAACGATTACCAGCCCGCAGCGGGGATTGATCAATGCGTTTGTAAATGGAATCAAGGTAAGATTTGTTCATGAACATCCTGTCGGCAACCCTGACGGTAAAATCCCCTTCTGCAGCCTCACTGAACAGGCTGTCAACAAACCTGTGGTTTCTGTTCATATACATATTGCCACCCAGCATATACGGATACCGGGCTGAGACTCTTCTTGAAAAAAGCTCCTGTCCCGGAACGAGACTTTCAAATGTATCATAGTAAAACGGTATCCAGGGTTGTAACCCTGCCTGATGAGTAAGCACATCTTTAATAATAAGATCGTTCTTGTTGGTGCCTCTTAATTCGGGAAGATAATATCCAAGGTTACGGCCAAGGTCAAGCTTATCTTCTTCAATGAGTTTCATTAT
>PXAP01000217.1 GCA_003567115.1 Bacteroidota bacterium | reverse complement strand
GTTTTCATCTCTTAATACGCGTCCTTTACCACGATTTTTAGGCAATTCGTATATTGCTGTCAAAAAGGTAATATCCGCTTCCCGGGAATTCAAAAAGTGAGTTTTCCAAAGATGTCTGAATACAGAAGATGGAACAACACGATCACCCATAGTAATAATCAGCAGTGGATTATTTTCCAGTAAACCCGGAACTGATAATGCCTCATAGGCTGCGAATGCTGTTCCTCCCGTTGAGTTGTCTGATAATACATATATATTATCACTGCCCAGGGCATTTGATACCTGGTTATGCCGGTATCCCACCACACAAATTCCTGGTGAGGGACGGAAGCGGCGGAAGGCATTAATTGAGTGACGGGCAAGGGGTATACCATTAACCGGTTGAATGCATTTGGGTTCTTTACCAAACCTGGTGCCCTTGCCTGCTACAAGATTTACCAGTACAGGGTAATTTTTGTTTACACCTCCATGAAGTGAAAGGCTTTCCGGGTTAATAATCTTATCCCTTTTAAGAGTAACGGTATTTTTAAGCATATGGCCAGTTTCTGGTATATCCGGCTGGTTCATGTTGATTTATTTTTTAAACTGTGAAAATAAATAAAATTACGGGTTCAGCTTTTAAAAACCGGACAATTTATACCTGTCCGTCTTTTAAAATTATAACCATTTTAAATTCCGGGTTGCTTAATTTTGCCTTTAAAAAGGCAGAATGCTTCGAAATGTAAATTCACCAATATTGAATTGTTTTCTGATGCATTCAATTAATGCCTTATAATCAACTCATTAACAATCAAAATAATTGCAATAATTCTAAAGTCAAAAAATCATGTCAGCTCCTGAAAGGGTTAATTTTATTAACTTATATATACTTGTAATTTATTAACGCAACACTAATGATATAAATTTATTAATTACCGGCAATGTTCAGGTTTGTTCTAATATTAATATCTGTTTTTTATGTATTACCACTTACCAGAGCCCAGGGGATTTTTGAAGATGCCCTGTCTGATCCGGAATCAGAAGATATCACCCCGGAAGCTTTTTCTCTTAACGGATATGCCCGTGGATCGGTTTATTTCGTTGGCGATGAGTTCGATTATAGCGGTTTGTTCGGTGAATTTGCCCTCCAGGGAAGGTTGTCCGGTGAAGGGGTATTTCTCTATGGTGATGTGAGGTTCAGGGACGGACTGTTTTTTGATCAGCGGAAAAGCCGGGTTGAGGTAAAAGAGGCTTATACCGGGATCAGATGGGATAATGCCGATATTTTTTTGGGTAACCAGATTATAAGATGGGGCAGGACGGATGGATTCAATCCGGTAGACAACATAAATCCCAGGGATTATTTTTTTATGACTCCTGATCCTGATGATCAGCTTATTGGCAACTTTATGCTGAGAACCAGGTTCAGGCCGTTCAATAATAGCGAGCTTGAGATTATTGCTATACCTTTTTACAAACCTTCCGTATACAGGTATGAATATTTTGAAATGGGTGAAGAGGCGGATTTTGCAGAAGGCATTTTGCCGGATGCCGCCTTCGGTAACAGCTCTGTTGCCGCACGCTTCGATGTTGAGTTGCCGGCCATAGGTTTTGCCTTTTCATATTTCAGGGGATATGACCCGTTTTACGGTTTCGATATTAAAAGTGTATCGCTTATTCCCGAGCCCGAAATAATATTTATGCCGGATTATTATAAAAAGAATGCTGCAGGATTTGATATGGCCATGGCGGCAGATCCCTGGATCGTACGTTTTGAATCGGTATATAATATTACAACGGACTACCGGGATAACATGCATATACCTAATCCGGAAATATATTATGTGGGTGGACTGGAACGGAGAATCGGAAATGTTAATGCAATATTCCAGTATATCGGGAAATATGTAATGAAATTTGATCCAGTGGAGCAGCCGGTTCTTCAGGATCCTCTGGACCCGGAAGATCTGTACAGGTATGCGCTTGAGACCGTATCATATGAGGCAGCCATGTATAATCGCCGTATCTTTCTCCAGCAGGAGGAGTTTAATCATGCATTGTTTGTTTCTCTGTCAAGGTCGTTTTTATATGAGGAGATAAGAACAGAATTTTCGGCTTATTACAATATTACTTCTGAGGAATATTTCATCCGCCCCGAATTAACCTGGAATGCAAGGGACGGAATGCAAATATCTGCCGGAGCATATTTCATGAAGGGCCCTGATGATTCTATTTATGATATGGCCGGCAGGGTGCTGGGGGGATTCTTCACCGGGATCAGAATGGCATTTTAACCCTATGATATTACAGGCTCAGGATATCGACCCGGCGGTCAATCTCCTGTATATATAGCTATGATAAAAAGTCACATGTAATTTTGAAAAATCAAGTCAGGTAATAATTTGAAAATCGGATAAAAAAAGATTTATTAATGGCAGGATATATCACTACAAAAACAGGAAGCAATAATGGCAGAATACATCACTGCAAAAACAGTATCTGATAATGGTAAATAAAATTTTTTTTATACGCTACAGAAGGTATATTATCGCTATCGCTTTAATGCTTACTGTTTTGATGCTGATTCCCCTGAGGCAGGCAAAGATCAATCCCGACCTGATGGAGTACCTGCCCGAGGATATCGAGTCGAAGATGAACCTTGACAGTCTGGAAGCTGTTTTCGGACATTATGACCCTGTTGCAATAATTTTTGAAACATCCGACATACTTGATGAATCCACACTTACCAGGTTAAGGGATATTAACAACTCCTTCAAAACATTCAGTGAATTTGATGATGTTGTTTCACTGTTTGAATCCAGATATATCAGGGGGGAGTACGGAGCGATGCTGGTTGATCCGGTGGTAAGGCGTATCCCGGAAACAGAAAACCAGAAGGAGAATCTCAGGGAAGAAATAAAAGACAATCCTTTCGCATGGAAGCTTCTGGTCTCCGAAGATTTCAGGTATACCATGTTAATGCTTAATCCAAAGGAGGATGTTACCGATCAGGAGGTGTTTGATATAGTAGAACACGTCATGGAAGAGGTGCCCGGTGAGGAGAATTTTTATATCAGCGGACTTCCTTACCTGCGTTATGAGATTCAGAAAATGGCTACGCGTGATCTTGCCCTGCTCTTTCCCCTGGGACTTATCATAATGATACTTTTTCTCTATTTCTCTTTCAGGGAGATAAGAAGCGTGTTGCTGCCCTTTTCGGTAGTATGTATGTCAATTGCCGTGGCTATGGGCTTAATGCCCCTGGCCGGATGGGAATTCAGTCTGATAGCCGTGCTGATACCCATTATGATTATTGCCATTGCCAATAATTACGGGGTACATATCATGGCACGGTACCAGGAACTCAATGCCATGAATCCTGATCGCAGCATGAAAGAGATTGTGAAAGAGGTTATGGATGCTTTGAGAAAACCCATTATTTTAACGGCACTGACCACTATTTTCGGGATTCTTGGACTGGCTGCACATGTTATGCTACCCGCAGCGCATATGGGAATAGTGAGTGCCGTGGGGATTGCCTTCGCGCTTATTCTCAGCTTGTTTTTTATCCCCGCGGTAATGAGCATGCTGAAAAAGGGAAAGGTGCATAAGAGTTTTACGGGTGAAAGGAGCTCGGTGGCGGACAGGTTTCTGGAGTGGTCGGGCAGGATAACCACAGGCAAACCTTTATATGTTGTTACAGCATTTCTGGTGTTTTTATTGCTGGCAGGAGCTGGCATATCGAGGCTCCGGGTCAGCATAAACATGGAGGAGATGATGCCTGCCTCACATCCTTTGAGGATTGCAACCAATATTGCAAATAATCATTTCGGGGGGACAAAACATGTTTCCGTCTTGTTTGAGGGTGATGTACGTGATCCTTCACTGATGCAGACAATGGACAGGTTCGAGACGGATCTTGAACAGATGGAGGGGGTAGGTTCTGTTACTTCTATTGCAACTGTAATCAGGGAGATCAGCCGTGCCCTGAATGATCCCGGTGATGAATTTTACGACACCATTCCAGGGCACCGTGCTGCAATAGCACAGTATATCGAACTTTACAGCATGAGTGGTGATCCTGAGGACCTTGAAAGGATGGTGAATTTTGACTATACCAGGGCGGCGCTAAACGTCCAGTTCAGGGCAGTGGATATCAAAGAGTACAGGAGAATAACCTCGGTAATTGATAAAATGGTGGATAACTCTCCCTACGCAGTTTTAAAGGCCGGTCAGAGCCTGGTTGAATATGAGATGTCACGGATGATTGTAGCCGGACAGGTACGGTCGCTTATTTTTGCTTTAGTGGCTATCTCTGTTTTGCTGTGGATAATTTTCCGTTCCGCTTTCGCCGGAATAATGGGTATTATACCACTGTTCTTTACACTTGTGTGTAATTTCGGACTGATGGGGTGGGCCGGGCTGGATCTGGATATTGCCACCTCACTGCTATCGTCAATAGCTATCGGTATAGGAGTGGACTACACTATACATATTTTCTGGAGAATTAAATCGGAACTGGCAATGGGCAGGGATTACAGCGATGCGATAACCCGCAGCCTTGTCAATACGGGCAGGGGAATAACCATAAATGCCTTTTCTGTTATGACTGGTTTTGCCGTATTGTTCTTTTCAGGACTGGTTATTCTGAAGACTTTTGCCTTTCTGATCATCTTTTCTATTTTCCTTTGCCTTCTGTGTGCACTGATCCTTGTTCCTGCCCTGAGCTTTATAGTAAAACCGGCATTTCTTGAAAACCGGAAAGGCACCATGAAGTCCGGTAAAACCGGCAATAAAACGGGTAATTGAAATAATTAACATCACCCGGAGGGTGACCGGAAAAGATTTAAATATTTTTTAAACATGGAAAGAAATATAAAACGTTTTATAAGAAAAAACCTGATAGTATGAAGACAAAAATCCTTATCATGACATTGCTTTTTTTAGCGGGTATCTCGCTTAAAGCACAGGACGCGACTGAAATTGCCGGAAAAGCTGATAATGCAATTGATTTTGATGCCCTGGAGATGACAGCCACTCTTGACATACATGACCATCGGGGTAATGTCAGGACCAGGCAGGTGGCAATTGCCACCCGTACATTCGATGAAACCGTAAAAACCCTGATACGCTTCCTTTCACCGGCAGATGTAAGAGGCACATCAATGCTGATACATGACTATGAAAACGGGGGAGATGATATGTGGATATACATGCCTGCACTTCGCAGAACAAGACGTATAGTGAGCAGTGAGAGGTCGGCCAGCTTTATGGGGTCAGAATTTACCAATGCAGATATGAGCAGTCACAACCTTGATGATTTCAGTCACAATCTTCTGGGATCAGAAACAATCGGGGGAAAAGATTGCTGGCTCATTGAATCCGTTCCCAAAACCCCTGAACTGGAGGAAGAAAATGGCTTCAGCCGTATGGTGGCATATATTGACAAAGAAAATTTCCTCACATATAAGGTTGAATATTATGATCCGGACAACCAGCTTCACCGGATAATGAACATTGAAGAGTATCGCAGGCAGGCCGGCGGCAGATATTTTGCATTTAAAATGGAGGTGCAGAATGTACAGAATAACCGCCGGTCGGTTATGTCGGTCGATCAGTTTCAGTCCGGATCCGACCTTGATGAATCCTACTTCACCGTATCGGCCCTGGAGGATTTTTAGTTTATCTAAAAAATCCTGTCCCTTGGGCGCGGTCATGTCCTCAGCGGGATTAAGCCCGAAAGGCAATTGCGGTTCAAAAAACAGTGTTGCAAGTCAAAAACCGGGGTTAAGGCCTCACCGGTTTTTGGATAGTCCGGTTCGGGCAAATTTTCACATATAACTCCTGTCCTTTTCATAACAAAGGTTAATTCAATGGATTATTATACAAATAATCTATATTTGCCGGTTAAGGCACCGGTAAATTTATGATTGACCGGGTAAAAATATAAAAACCGGTGCTGAGTTACCAGTAACAATCTGTCTGTATTATGACCAATGATAAATAGCAGACCTGACAAAAATATTTCTGCCGGTGAAGCTGGATAAATTTGTATTAACACTCATTGCAATTGTTGTTTTAGCCTGGTTATTTCCCCGGCCTGCCGGGGGACAAAGCGGGGTCATTCTCGGTCATATAAGTACCATCGGCATTTCACTTATCTTCTTTTTTTACGGACTCAGACTCAGCACCGGGAAGATTAAGCTCGGACTGAAAAACTGGAGGCTTCATTTACTCATACAAATAACGACTTTTCTGCTGTTTCCCCTGATTATCCTGATATTGTATCCTGTTGTTCAGAATGAGCAGCAGGAGATTCTGTGGCTGGGACTCTTTTTCATGGCAGCAGTGCCCTCAACCGTTTCTTCTTCTGTTATAATGGTCTCCATAGGAAAAGGAAATATCCCGGGAGCAATATTCAATGCAAGTATTTCAGGTATCATTGGAATTATTGTAACCCCCTTGTGGATGGGAATGTTTATTCAGCAGACCCGGCCGGGATTTGATTTTACTGAGGTTTACCTCAGGCTTTTTCTCGGAATAATGCTGCCGGTTATAATCGGGGCAATATTGCAGAGAAGATGGTACTCATTTGCCCTGAAGTACAGCCGGGAGTTAAGCACTTTTGACAAATCGGTTATCCTTCTTATCGTTTACAGGAGTTTTGCCACATCATTTAATGATTCCGTTTTTGAAGCTGTGCATATATCCGATCTGGCAGCTATTGCAGTTGTTGTCCCTGCACTTTTTTTTCTTATATACGGGATAATTTACACAATTTCACATTTACTGAAATTCAACAGGGAAGACAAGATCACTGCCTTGTTTTGCGGTTCACAAAAGTCCCTTGTTCACGGTACTGTATTCTCAAATGTTCTTTTCAGCGGATTTCATGCAGCCGGGTTAATCCTGGTTCCTCTTATGCTGTTCCATTCACTGCAGATATTTGTCATCAGCATAATTGCTTCCCGTTATGGCAGAAAATATAAAGAATGATATATTTGTACCCGGTCAGCCCTTCGTCCGGCAGGGTCTGTTACCACCGGTTCAGAAGAGTTGGATGTGAAATACTTTGTATACGAAGCAGTTAACCGGATCATGTAGAGCCGGCAATTTATTTTACCCGGTATATAAAACCTTAGCCTATGGACCCTGTTATACTTGTTCTTATCGTTGTCACTGCTGTTGCCTCCCTTTTATTCCTGGTACTTAAACTTAAGATCCACGCCTTCATCTCGCTTATGCTGGTCAGCATTCTTACCGGATATCTTGCCGGCATGACACCCGGGTCCATACTGGACAGCATTCAGGAGGGTATGGGTGGCACACTCGGTTTTATTGCCGTAGTTGTTGGCCTCGGTGCGATATTTGGCAAGATCCTTGAATATTCGGGCGGGGCAGAAGCACTGGCAATGTTCATGATAAACAAGTTCGGTGAGGATAAGGCCCCCTGGGCTCTCAGCATTACGGGGTTCATCATTGCTATTCCGGTATTCCTTGATGTTGCATTCATAATTCTTGTCCCTATTCTTTATGCTCTTTCGAGGAAAACAAAGAAATCGCTGTTATTCTACGGTATTCCTTTGCTGGCCGGACTGGCAGCCACTCACAGCTTTATACCGCCCACACCCGGTCCGGTTGCTGTTTCGGAGATCCTTGGAGCAAATCTTGGCTGGGTAATAATTCTTGGTTTTGCAGTGGGCATTCCGGTGGTTATTATTGCCGGTCCCCTATTCGGGCGCTATATAAGCAATAAGGTGCAGATCTCCCCCCCGGCAGAAATTTTTGCCGCATTGAAGGATAACGATAAACCTGTTCAGGATTATCCTGCATTCAGGCTGGTAATTCTTATTATAGGCTGCCCCCT
>PXAP01000226.1 GCA_003567115.1 Bacteroidota bacterium | reverse complement strand
GAAAGCATGTGAGCGAAAAATACAGGTTCAATATTCATGAATTTTCCTATGATGACCTCGGCAAGCTTATTACTGAAGCATTGGCCGATGAAGCAGCGGTTTCGCGTGCAAGAAGAAGGGCCGCTGATTACCTTCGTGATAGCGGCGTGAGTCTTGAAACCAACCGGGAGTTTGTCGATAATTGCTTTGTCCTTGAAGATGTATTCAAAAGACTGATGGAGAAATTCAATTGCAGGGCGATAACCATTAACCATTGTATGGGGACGATTATGCCGCTTTCGCAGACAGCAGCCTGCCTGACCCTGGGATTACTCAATGATGCCGGCTACCTGGCTTTCTGTGAATCTGACTTTGTTGTTGTACCAGCGGGTATACTGATGGCGAATATTTCCGGGAAACCGGTATTTTTTAACAATCCTACATATCCCCATAATGGAATAAAGACAATTTCTCACTGCACTGCGCCAAGACGGATGGACGGGAAGAACCTTGAACCGGCAAGGATCCTTACCCATTTTGAATCTGATTACGGCGCGGCTCCGAAGGTGGAGATGAAGGTGGGACAGAACATCACGAATATCATACCCGATTTTTCATTCAAGAAGTACATAGGGCTTCCCGGCACGATCGTTGAGAACCCGTTTATGCCAATATGCCGCACCCAGATCAATATCAGCTATGACTGCGACGACCTGCTCCTGGCTGAAAAGATGCCGGGTTTTCACTGGATAACCGTCTATGGCGACTATCTGAAGGAGAGCGAGTATGCTTTGAAGAAGATCGGGATTGAGCAGGAGAATCTGGTTTAATATTTGCTTTAAATGATTTATCAAGTTGTATAGGGTGTATAGATAATTTTGTGTAAACGCTAATTGAGAGGGAGATTTTCTCGACCTCAAAACCGGGGCTTCATATGGTCGTACCGACAACATGAAGCCCTATATATTGCAACCAGTTGATAATTAATCTAATCAACCAATAGTTAAGTTAACTTTTTTCCCAAAACCAATCTCTGAAATATATCAGTTGTCGTTTTTTAAGCATAGAAAAAAGTTAACGAATAATGGAACAATAACCAATTTATAAAGAACAACGGTTTTTTGCTTTAACTTTACGCGAAAGGCAAATCAGAATAATATAGTACTCCCCATTTTTAACCATACTTTATAAGTATGAAAAATGACTCGAAAAACCACGATAGGATTTATTCCGGCACAATAATAAAAATGTTAGCATCCCATGAAGAGATTGCCCGGTACAAGCTTCCGGTAGGCGATGAAAAACTCGATATGAACAGCCTTATAGGGAAAGAGCTTTCGCTGGAATATCTCAATGAGATCCATTGCATAGGATGTGGCAGAAAAACAAAAAAGTCGTTTGCCCAGGGATACTGCTATCCCTGCCTGATCAACTCGCCGGAAACTGACCGGTGCATACTGCACCCGGAGCTGTGCCAGGCCCATGAAGGCATATCGCGCGATATGGAGTGGTCGCAGACAAGATGCCTGCAGGATCATTTTGTTTATCTTTCAGATACCACCGGCCTCAAGGTGGGAGTTACAAGGGTATCGCAAATACCAACCAGGTGGATTGACCAGGGTGCCACCCGCGCCGTCAGGATAGCCAGAACCCCCAACAGGTTTCTTGCCGGTACCATCGAGGTTTTTCTGAAAGCCTACTTCAGGGATAAGACCAACTGGCGCAACATGCTTACAAACAAACAGACAGAAAAACCCGATCTGCTGAAAGAGAAAGAGAGAGCTTTTCAGATTATGGCGGAAGAGTTCAGGCAGTACCTGGTTTATGACAATGAGATCACATCCGTTAATTTCCCCGTAAGGGAATATCCGGTAAAAGTGAAAACACTTACATTCGATAAAAGGCCGGTAATAGAGGGCACACTTGAGGGGATAAAGGGACAGTACCTGATTTTTGACGGGGGCAGGGTTGTAAATATACGAAGGCACAACGGCTATAAGATACGTTTGCAGATATAGTCTTTTAACTGCTTCCCGGAGCCAGGAAAAGTACCGGTATGTGGATCTGTTTGCATTAGCAAATTTTCTGTAAACCGGAATATACATCCGACGGCTCATAACCGGGCAGGGAATATTTTCCTTATATCATTAATTCAGTAAATTTGGATTTTCTATAATATAACAATTTGACTACCCAACTGGTTTTCCGATAATAATTTTTTTGTCCTGCCTGCCATCCTTTCTTAGCATTCAGGTTTTTACTGTTATCATTTATGGTAATATGATGCCCGTCATCGGGGACTATCTGATTAAAATAATTATTTTTGCTGTGAATCAGGTAAGTTTATACTGATTATGAAAAATATAACGTTTATTACAGCAAGTTGTAATTTAAAATAACCAGTTAATATGGATAAATACAGAGCAAGAGAAATACCCAGAAGGAAGTTTCTGGAAATGAGTCTTAAAGGAGGGCTTGTTGTTGCAGCCACGCCAACAATTTTGAGTAACCTGACGTCCTGCAGTGCCCCGCTCGACGGAGGGCCCGGGCTCGATATGGACAAGCCTGTCCTTGACAGGGTAATTGCCAAAGCTCTTGCCCAGGGTGGTGAGTTTGCGGATGTTTATCTTGAAAACAGAGTGTCCAGGCAAATCCTTATGGAAGAATCTCTTTTCAGAAGCGGCCTGTATGGTATAGCCCAGGGTGCCGGTGTAAGGGTTATTTCAGGCGACAAAACCGGATTCGCCTATACCGATGAAATAACCGAGGAGAACCTTCTGAGGGCTGCCGAAGTGGCATCGTATGTGGCGCGTAACTCCGATATAGTAACCCCCGTAAACATTGCCCCCGGGCAACGTGATTCTTTCATTACGGTTCAGCAGCCGCTTAAGGAAATTGCCGATACAAAACGCATTGAAATTATGGAGCGGGCCAACCAGGCTGCCCTGGATTATGACCCGCGCATTAAAATGGCCAGAATAGATTATTATGACCAGGTTCGGGGAAGGGTTGTTGCAAACAGCGAAGGAGTATACCTGCGGGACGAGCTGCCGCTTATGTTTTTCATTGTCGAAGCCATGAGCGATGACGGAACCAACCGTCACATGTCGCGCGAACGCATAAGCCAGCATTCCGGTTTCGAAATGTTTGAGAAAAATCTCCCTGAAGATGCCGCTGAAAGGGCTGCCCGGGAATCAATAGATATGCTGGAAGCCGAGGATGCTCCCGCCGGAACCATGGATGTGGTAATGGAAAACGGCTGGGGAGGTGTGCTGGTGCATGAGGCTGTCGGGCACCCACTGGAAGCAGACAATATTGCCAGAGAGATAGGTGCTTTTACAGGGAAGCTCGGACAAAAGGTGGCAGCAGATTGTTTTACCATGGTAGATGACGGAACAATTCCCGATATGCGAGGTACAATTAATTTCGACGACGAAGGAACACAGGCACAGCGAAATGTGCTGATTGAAAAAGGTGTTCTGCATGGATATATGACCGATATCCTCTCTTCAAAGCAGCTTGACATGCCCCGTACAGGAAACGGGCGCCGTGAATCATTCCGCCACATACCCATACCTCGGATGACCAATACATTCATTGAAAAGGGAAGCGACAAGCCTGACGATATACTGGCCTCAACCAAAAAGGGACTCTATGTTCAGAGCCTCAGCGGAGGAAGCGTAAATCCGGTAACAGGAGTGTTCAATTTTACCTGCCGTGAAGCCTATATTATAGAAAACGGCAAAAAGACAACACCGGTAAAAGGAGCTACCCTTATAGGATCCTGCATGGAAATTATATCCAATATAGATGCAGTGGGTGATGATCTGGATTTCGGTGTTGGTATCTGCGGCAAAGGTGGACAATCGGCCGAAGTAAGTGTCGGGCAACCCACCGTAAGGATCAGGGGAATCAATGTAGGTGGAAGCCGGGCATGATGCCGGAACACCAGTGTACTGAATCTCTGTAAAATCTGTATCCGTGGGGAATCACCTGCTATAAAACACTGAATATGAAATACCTGCAAAACATTAATAATTATTAGTAACAACATTATTAACCTGATTTATAAGAACGAGTAATAAAACTTATTATAAATGAACTACAAAGAATTAACAGTAAAGCTGGTTGAAGATTGCCTCCGCTCCGGTGCCGATTCAGCTGAGGTATATCTTCAGACAAGCAGAAACCTTTCCATAAGGGTGCGTAACGCAGACATTGAAACCATTCAGGAAGCAGCCTCTGCCGGCATTGGCTTCAGGGTTATTGTTGACGGGAAAATGGGTTTCAGCCATTGCAACGACCTTAGCCGGCAAGCCCTGGATAACACCTTGAACAGGGCAATTGCTTTTGCCAGGCTTACTACACCCGACGAAAGCAATGTTCTTCCTTCAGACAAGGGGCTTACCGATGTTGAGGGTTTGTTCGATCCTGAAATAGCCAGAGTCAGCATGGACAAAAAAATCGACATGGCCCTTGAAATTGAAGATTATGCCATGAAAGATGACCGGATAACCCACAGCTCGGGATCCTCATTCGGCGAAAGGGAGGGAGAGGTGTTTATCGCCAACTCAAACGGTATATCAAATTCATACCGATCATCAATTTGTTCTGTTGGTGTAGGGGTGGTTGCAGAAAAAGAAGATCAACGCCGTACAGGCGGTGAGTCCTGTACACGCAGATTTTTCTCAGACCTTGAGCCACTGGAGGAAATAGCCGGGAAAGCTGCAGAAAAAGCATGGAGGATGCTTGATCCGCGTATGGTAGGTACCCAAAGAGCCGCGGTAATATTTGATGCCGATATTGCACCATCACTTTTGCGTGGTATCATAACTGCAATTAACGGAGAGAGGGTCCTCCAGGGAGCAAGCTTTTTGGGGGACTCTATGAACGAGCAATTTGCCTCTTCGCTGCTTACCATTACCGATGACGGTACCAGGCCAAAAGGTACAGGAAGCGCTCCCTTCGACGGTGAAGGAGTGCCCACCGCCAGAAGAGTGCTGGTCGAAAACGGAGTTTTGAGGGGTTTCCTTTATAATACAAGGGTGGCAGCCAGGGCAGGTGTCGAAAGCACTGGCAATGCTTCAAGGGGAGGATATACCAGTCTCCCGGGAATAGGAACCCATAACATTTATCTGGATGCCGGCCGGTACAGCCAGCAGGAGATTATCGCGGCAACACAGCGCGGGCTCCTGCTTAAAGGCGTAACCGGTTATGGTATTAACCCTGTTAACGGCAATTTCAGCGGCGGAGCAACAGGTTTCTGGATTGAGAACGGTAGTATCGCCTATCCCGTGGAGGGGCTCGCTATTGCAGGAGGCGCAGATCAGATACTTAACGGTATTGACATGATGGGAAGCGATATAGATATGAACCGTTCATTTGCCTCACCCAGCTTCCGCGTTGCCGAAATGCAGATCGGAGGGGCTTAAAAGGGGTTAAAGAAAGATCCTGGCCTGACCCTGTTTGTTATTAAATACCCAAACAACCGGAAGAATCTTAAGGCAATGTATCAGGTCATGGCACTTTTGCTGGCATTGATCGTGCCCTGACAGTCTTCTTCGTCCGTCTATTTCTCGGTCAAAACACTTTTGCTGGTAAAATCCGCTCATTCATCAGTCATCTCTAATACAGCGGACACTCCTGGCACCGGCCCGGCTGCTGATATTCAGAAGAGCACTTCTCCGGGAAAAGATCAGAACTTTTGAATAGCTACCGTCAACCTCAGAACTCCAGTAATA
The DNA here is from genome assembly GCA_003567115.1 of Bacteroidota bacterium. Taxonomy (GTDB): domain Bacteria; phylum Bacteroidota; class Bacteroidia; order Bacteroidales; family PUMT01; genus PXAP01. The sequence continues at coordinate 2,153 of PXAP01000226.1, read as the reverse complement.
GCCGCGCCTGCCATTATCCAGCAACGAATTGTCATTGGATCGCAGGCCGGAAGCAGGCATTTTCAGCGGACTCTCAAAGGCCCCCCTGCGATTATTCCTGCTCCAGCTGCTCATCTCCCCATACAGTTCCTCAGCAGTAGGCAAACGCCAGCCGGCGGGACAAACATCATTGTTCCCGTTGTCATCCTGCCACAGGCTGTTGTTATGGGATGCCCGCCAATCATATGGTTTCTCCCGGGAAATTATGAACCTGTCATGTCCGGGCCGGTCGTTTTCGCTCAGTCTGGAAGTAATATCACTGCTTCGATCCTGATGACCGTCATCCGGCCTGCCCCACTGAAACAAATCACCGTATGAATCGCTATCCCTGCGTGAAACGGCAACTTGTAATGCTCCCAGGTTGCGGTCCATCCAGCAGGCACCATTTGCTCCTGTTACCGTTCCGTAAGTGACTTTCTCACCCCCGTAGGTGAAAGAAACATCAGTTCCGCATTCATCGCCGGTGGTGAACTCCATCTGATTTCCATATGCAATGCCTGCGCTGTTGATTGCATAAGCTCTTACATAATAGGTTGTTCCGTGCCTTAAGCCGGTCAATTCACTTATAAACTCTCCCTCTGAATCGGTGTCAATACCATCGGTGACAATATCGTCGGTGGTGATGCCATCATAATTATCTGTGTCAGGAGCTCCCAGTGTACTCCATACTACTCCGCCTGCAGTTACCTCAGCACCTCCGTCATCTGTAATGGTGCCTTCCGAGACGGCGGTATGATTTTTTATATTGGTAACCCCGGAAGTAATAACTGTTGGAGTAGTCACTTTCGTGGTAAAAAATACCTGTTCAGAATATGAGGTGCCTGCACTGTTGATCGCGTAAGCTCTTAAATAATGGCCTCTCCCGGGTTTTAACCCTGTAATTTCACTTGTAAATTCACCTGTTCCCTTTCCATCTTCGGTAATGCCATCATAGTTATCGACATATGGGGTTTCAAAGGTGTTCCATACCACACCCCTGGCAGTTATTTCTGCCCCCCCATCATCTTTTACATGCACCAGACCGGTGGCTGTAGTGGCTCCAAAATCCAATGGTTCAATAATAGTAACTACAGGAGGTTCCGGTTCATCGGTGGTAAAAACCAGCTCATCGCCATAGGCCGTACCGGTAGTGTTGGTGGCATAAGCCCGGATATAATAATTAGTCCCGCCTGTCAACCCCCCTATTTCACTTGTAAATTCACCTATACCATCACCATCAGTTGTAATACCTTCATTTTTTTCAACCACCGGATTTTGGCTGGTGCTTATCACCACACCGCGGGCAGATATTTCTGCTCCGCCACTGCTGGTTATATTACCACCACTTATTGCCGAATCAACTGTAACACAACTGATGGTTACAGTAGTAACAGTTGGCCTTACGGCAGAAAGTGTAGAGAAGCTTATCTGGTTGCCATAGGCTGTTCCAACGCTGTTTGTGGCATATGCCCTTACAAAGTAGTTTGTGCTGTGTTGTAATCCTGTTAACCTGCCGGCAAAGTCATCTGTTTCCTCATCCGTGCGGGTTATGCCCTGATTATCATAAAGCGTGGGATTTTCTGATGTGCTCCATACCAAACCCTGGTATGTTACTGCTGCGCCTCCATTATCAGTTATACTGCCTCCCGAGGAGGCTCCAGTCTGGGTAATGCCGTCAATCCTTCTGGTGGTAAGGGTGGCAATGGTTGGTGCCGTGGTAAATTGTAGGGGCATACCATAGGCAGTACCAACACTGTTGGTCGCGTATGCTCTGACATAATAGGTGGTATTAGGCAGGAGTCCGGTCATCTTACTGAAAAAAATTTCTTCACCCGGGCCTTCAATTGTCATACCGGTATATTCCTCAATGTCAGGATCAGCATTGGTGCACCAGACCAACCCCCTTGAAATTATTTCCCTGCCACCGTCATCATTTATCTCCCCACCGCCTGCAGCAGCTGTTTGGGTGATTTCACCCACCTTATTTGTTGTCAGAACAGGTTCCTCGTATTTACAACTGCCGCTAAGCATTAATATCAATCCCGCGACTATTAACAATTGTCTCCGGAATATGCCTTCACTTATTGATTTCATTTCATTGCCGTTTTAAATTTCAATGTTTTATACGAAACCGG
>PXAP01000290.1 GCA_003567115.1 Bacteroidota bacterium | reverse complement strand
TGTTGGCTTTGCGCTTGCTTATCCCCAACTTTTTCATGAGTGGGCTGGTTTTCAGCTTACCTTGCTGATAGTTCCCCTGACGCAATTGATCATGTTTGGTATGGGCACCACATTGAGTATTAAAGATTTTTCCAGAATTCTTGTTGCCCCCTGGCCTGTTTTGCTGGGTGTGATACTTCAGTTTTGCGTAATGCCGGTTATTGGTTTTATTATAGCTACAAGTTTTGGATTTGAAGGTGAACTGGCTGCAGGCATCGTACTGATTGGTTCGGTATCAGGTGGTGTAGCCTCCAATCTTATGGCGTTTATTGCAAAGGCAAATGTTGCTTTGTCAGTAACTATGACGGTTGTTTCTACATTTGTTGCCCCTCTGATGACCCCTTTGATGATGGGGATTTTTGCTGGCAGATTTATACCCATTGATACTATTGCGATGATGATAGGGGTTTTCAATATAATTGTTGTTCCGGTAATTGCCGGTTTACTGGCTCATTCAGTCCTTTACAGCCGGCGCAACTGGGCCGGGCAGGTAAGCTGGCTTACGGTAATTGCATTGGTCTCTGCTGCATTTGTAGCTGGTGCTATAATTGTGAGTCCCGAAATACTTGGAGTATTAGCCCCACTTCGCAATGGAGTGGTACTGGGAGGGATACTTTTATCAGTTGTTGCCCTGTCAAAGATTATTGTCAGTATCTGGCTCGGAAGACCGAGTACCTGGATAGACAGAGTGCTTCCCCTGGTATCGATGGCTGGTATATGCGCAATATTGACGATTATCATAGCCCAGACTCATGATGTTCTTATGGAAGCCGGTATTTTGCTGGTATTAGCCGCTATTGTTCATAATGCCTCCGGTTATGGCTTCGGCTACTGGGGCGCCCGGGGGGTTGGAACAATACTCGGGCAGTTGGGATACAGAACCGGACTTCTCGAAACACCGTCAACTCTTATTGACGAAGCTAACTGCCGAACGGTTGCTTTCGAGGTAGGTATGCAGAATGGCGGTATGGCTACCGGGCTTGCAATGGATGTTCTCAGAAGCCACGTCGCTGCCCTGCCACCAAATTTATTCGGTACATGGATGAACATTTCAGGATCTGTGCTGGCAAACTGGTGGAAAAGAAAACTGATTAAAGGGTATGGTCAAACAGATTAACTTTCAAAAAAGATTGAGACTTCTGCGAATTGCATTCCCCCTGATTCTAGCATGGCAGGGATAATATTTGGGTTAATGATGGCTGCATGGGTTATAAAATCACTATGTCCGGTTACTGTAAATAAAAACTATACTTGATAATTAAACAGTTTAAACTTAACAAATCAACTTGATATGAAAACCAGTTCATTAATAAGGGTATTTATTCCGGCTTTGATATTTATATGTATTTTTTTATCCTGTAAACGGACAGAAGAAAATCCCTTCTGGGGTGATGGCCGGGAAAACTTTGAGGTGCAGACAGTCTTTGAGGGTGAACGGTTTCCGAACGTGGTTGTGGCTATGGACGGAAGTGTTATTGCCACATGGGGCCGTAATACATACCAGGTAAGGAGAAGTGAAGATGGAGGTATTATGTGGGGAGATATTATAACTGTTGCAGATCCGGGTTTTCATGGGGGCGGGGTTACGGTAGATGACAACAGCCTGGCTGTTTTCGCCTTTGTTGAAGAAAGTCATCCTCCTGCACCATTTACAGTATATAAAAGTACTGATCACGGGAAAACCTGGATGGAGCATGATGTTGAAATACATCCTGATATTGAAGGCAATGTACCCTCCATGCATATGAATGAAAGAGGTATTACCCTTAAATACGGTGAACATGCAGGTCGTCTCATACGTCCGGCCCGTTCTTACGGGGGCGGCAATCAGAGGGAATTCTGGCCGGAACATTATACCACTGCCATTTACAGTGATGATAATGGTATTACCTGGCATACAAGTGAACCTTTTCCTGCTTATGGTACAGGAGAAGCCGCATTGGAGCAGCTTTCCGACAGCACAATATATTATAATTCACGGCGCCATTTATCGACCGATGGCCTGAATCCGCGCAGTCGTCACATTGCCCGGAGTTATGACGGCGGGGAGACATGGGAAGATTTGTATGTCTGCGATGAGCTGCCGGATGGTGACCAGAGCAGGGATTACGGTCTGATGGGAGGTCTTGTAAGGCTTCCCCTGGATGATCATGATATTTTGTTATTCAGCAATATTGAATCATCTGAAGGTAGAAATAACGGCACTGTATGGGCCAGTTTTGACGGGGGTAAATCATGGCCGGTTAAACGGCTTGTTGATGAGGGGGGATTTGCATATTCATCCATGGCAGCAGGCCGTAAAGGAACTCCAAGTGAGGGCTGGATTTATTTAATGTACGAAGGGGGAGGAGATCCCTATGGTTATGCTTTGATGGCACGGTTCAACCTTGCATGGGTTACCGGTGGTCGCGACTGGCGGGATTTCCTGGAATAACAGGAGTGAACCTGCCATAATCAGGGGATAACAAAAAATATAAGGATAAAACTCACAAAGCATTATGTTGCAGAGTTTTTAATCCAACTTATTTTTTACAGCCGGGAAGTGACGTTCAGTTGATTTAATATAAAATTTTAAATGCGCAAAGTTCATTAAAATCATTACGATTATTAAGATTTGGAATCAATTTGTATGTATAACACCGGTAGCTTAACATAGATCCATTGAAAATCAGAATTTTATTATAGTTTTTCTTATCATTAAATCCGGGTATATTGGTTTATGGTAATTCAGACCGGATGATGTAAAGATCAGGCAAATCACGAAGTGCGAACAAAAGTTAATCTATGAATTTAAAAATTGTTATATTTAGCTTCATTAATTCATAAATATTTGCATCTTGATGAAAATTAGCGTTATGGTATATTTGCAGCGAAAATTTTTTGTCTCCAAAGTTCAAAGGCTCAAAAAAATCTCTAAGTTTATGAATTAATCAGGTTAGCATTGTTCTTTTAGCTTTATATTAAATATTTCTGATTCTTAATTTAATTTCTTTCAATTATATAAACTTTATCTTACCATGAAAAAGGTCTTATCTGCATATTTAAAATATTTATTTTCTGCCTTAATGGTTCTGGCACTTGCATCTTCCTGCCAGACAGCAGTTGATGAAACAAATTGGTGGCGGGGAAACATGCACACTCATACATTCTGGAGTGACGGGGATGATTTTCCTGAACCGGTAGCCAAATGGTACAGGAATAATGGTTACGATTTCCTGGTATTTACCGATCACAATATTTTGCTTGAAACACCTACTACCGGTCCGGTACGTGGCAGTCACCGGCTTATTGACGGCGAACTCTGGCAAAGACTTTCCACAGACCATCCTGCGATCATAAAGTACAGGGAATTTTTTGGAGAAGACTGGGTTGATATTCTTCCGGATGAAGAAGAGGGATATCTGCAGGTGCGGCTGAGACCGCTTGATGAATTCCGTTTTATGTTTGAGGAGCCGGACAGTTTTATGCTTATGATGGGCAATGAGATCACTGATCAGCATGCTGTGCATCTTCTGGCTTTTCACCAGGATGAGGTAATACCCACTGCAGGTGGGAACGAAGATGAACGGGCAGACATGATCAGGGAAATTGTCAGCAGGGTCGATGAATACCGGGAGCGTACCGGCCGCAATACTTACCCGGCACTGGCCCATCCTAATTTCAGGTGGGCCGTCACCGAAGAGATGATTCTGGAAGCTGAAGATCTGAGGTACTTTGAAGTTTACAACGGACACCCGGCTGTGAACAATGAAGGTGATGAATTCCGCGCATGCACGGAAAGAATGTGGGATATTGTGCTTTCAAAGCGTTTGGAGAGAGGTAACGGGAAACTGCTGTATGGTTTCGCCACAGACGATACACACAGATACCATTCTGAAGGGGCCACTCCCGGCAGGGGATGGGTTATGGTCCGCAGTGAGGATCTTACTGTGGAATCCATACTTGATGCCATTGACAACGGTGACTTTTATTCATCTACCGGGGTTGTACTCTCCGGGCTGGAATATAATGGCAATCAGATCCGGGTTGAGATAGAACCTGAGGAAGGAGTAACATATACCACAGAGTTTATAGGAACAATGTCAGGAGTTGATTTGACAGGTAAACCTACCCTTGACGGGGAAGGAAACGAAATTCACAATACAACAGGAACCTACAGTGAAGAAATCGGGAAAGTGCTGGCCGTTACAAACGATTTAAGCTCCAGCTATACTTTAACCGGCGATGAATTGTATGTTCGTGTTAAAATCACTTCTTCAGCAAACCAGGTTGACCGGATAACAGGAGAAGTGATCGGCAGACAGGTTGCCTGGATTCAGCCTGTAAAGCCCGGTATATAAGGTCATACACGACCTATACGCATAGCTTATTTTTATATGTATGATTAATGCCGTATTTAATATCTTGCTAAACAGATTTTTATTCAAAGGCAGATTGTTTCATGCAGGCTGCGTTGCTCTTTTTGCAGGGCTTCTGACTTTTACGTCATGTAATCTTCGAAGAGCCACATCGGACAATCAGTGGACCATGCATACCACAGAGTTCAGGGAAGCTCTTTTCACAGATGATCATGTTAGCGAAGGTTTTCTTGCGCCACTTGATGATGGCAGTATTATGTTGCTGTTCAGACTGGATCCTGGTATCGGGGGAAGCCATGTAGGCACCAACGGTTATATAGCTAAAATGACCTATGATCCCGCGCAGGACAAGTGGGGTGAAGTTGAAACCGTCTATAACAGTCACCGGTACGATGATCGCAATATCCATGGTGGGGTCACTAATGATGGCAGAATTGTCATGTTTTTTCGAAGATACATTCCTGATGGCCGGATAACAGAGGGTCGCTATTTTATATATAGCGATGATAATGGAGAGACATGGTCCGGTTTGCAGACCTCCGGCGTGATATTCGGCATACCCGGTACGGGTCAGATGTTTTACAACCCTGATATCCGGAAATACAGTACTTTGGAATACCTGTCGGGTAAAAACGGAATCCTTTTCAGTGATGATGGTTCTGCCTGGGAAGAATCTGCTCTTGTTGCCGAAGATGATGATGTAGAATTGACCGAGATAGCGGGAGCATGGTGCGGAGATGGCAGAATAATTGCATTGATAAGGGACAATGCAGGCAGGTATGGATATCCTTTGTTACAGGTGGAAAGTTATGATAACGGACAAACATGGTCTCAGCCAAAACAGACCAATATTCCACCTGATAAACACTGGGGGGGTGCTCCTCAATTGATTTATGACAGCGAGCGTGACCTGCTGATAGCCCTGAACAGTGACCGCTACTCGCGGCCGGATGAACAGAACAGCCTGTTTATATATACGGCAAGTCCGGATAATGTGATGGGAAACCCTGAAAACTGGACCATGCAGCATGAGTTATTACGCCCCTGGGCGCGCGGGGATTTTGAAGGAGATCGGCCTCTTAATCTTAATCTGTATGGGTATCCTGCAATTGCCCCGATCAATGAAAAGGAATACCTTGTAGTCTTTACAGAACGCAGCCGGATGCACGGAACAGAGCAGGCGGACCTGTACTATTTCAGGTTGATTTTTGATTAAAGGCCATGGTGATTTCATGTGACGGCTCTTTTTGACCGGTTTAATCACAGGCCCCGGCAATTATTATTTTAATTCCGGATAAATATATTCGGGAAAATTCAGCATGATTCTCTTATAATCAGACGACCTTTAAATTTTTCATTATCCTTGTTTTTCCCTGGCCTGTCATCTATCATGTCTATCAGATAGTTCAATGTTTTTTTTGCCAGCTGATCAAGAGGTTGCTCAAAACAGGTTATGCCGGGTTTATTAAATTCAAAAGCCGCAGAATCGTCAAAGCTGATAACTGCCATTTCATTCGGTATACTGACATTTAATTTGTTCAAAGTGCTTAATCCCTGTATGCCTATCATATTCTGGCTGAAAAATATGATATCAAATTTATTATTCAGAATATGTTTTATCAGATTATCTATCCCGGGTTCCCGGTTAAAATGATCCAGCTTAAAAACAGTATACTGTTCAGATTTTAAATTGAGGTGTTTGGCGCCTGCGGTAAATCCGTTTTCCCTTTCGGCAAAATTTGAAAGGTTGGTGTTTTTTGCCACGAATGCAATCTTTTTGTAACCCCTTTTTGTTATATATTTTAATATTTGAAAGCTTGCATCGAAATTATCCGTCACGGCGTAAGGCACACTTAAAGATGAAAAATACCTGTCGATTGATACGATAGGAATACCCCTGCTTTGCCATTCTGAAATAATATTTTCAGATTCAACAACCGGTACAATTATTAAACCGTCCACCTGCTTTGTTAAAAAAGCATTTCCAAGTGCAGTAAATTTTTCTGCCCTTTCATCACTGCTTGCAAACATAACATCATACCCATACCTGGAAGCTTCATTTTCAATGAGTCTGGCAAGTATGGCAAAAAAAGGATTTGATATATCAGCGATAATCAGACCAAGAACACCCGTTTTGCCTGTTCGTAAAGCTCTTGCCAGAAGATTGGGGTTATATCCCAATCTTCTGGCAGTTTCAATTACTTTTAAGGAAGCTTTGTTACTTATCCGGTGTTTCCGGCCATTTCCGGAAAGTACCATTGAAACCATAGCGGTTGAGACACCAAGCTCTTTTGCGATATCAACAATCGTAACTTTTTTATTAAACTTTTTCACAAGTAAATTTATTTAACATCAACCTGCCAAAGGATAAATTGCCGGTACCATGGTAAAATTCAATATTTTAAAGAATTGCGCAAATAGAAAAAATAAAAATTTCATTATCAAAAGCCCTGCACTCCAGGCGCAGGATAGGTTACAATCTAATTATAAAGATCCCGTTTCGCCGTGTCAACACAAATTATGGTTTTTGGTCTGTTAAGCCATATAATATTAACAGTAAATCATGCCAGGGGGTTATTTTAAAATGTCGGGATCCCATATAGTTGCGCCAATATACCTTTCCGGACCGGTTTCTTCATCCCAGTAATAATATACGGTTACCACTTTTCCGTCGGTACGCTGAACAGACCGGGGATAACCAATATCCCAGTTTCCCCCGTCTGATCTTAAAATAACTGGGGGGCTCCATGTCCTGCCGTTATCATTACTTATCCGTGCCCTCATTCCAAACGGTTCGGCCCTGTGGGCATAGGTTATTGCTAAACGGTTATCCCTGAGTTTTAAAAGGCTCGGAGGGTTTCCTCCTCCAACATCAGGAGCTATAATGCCAAGCATTTCCCAGCTTTCACCATGATCACGTGATAGCCAGGATTTAATCCAGCGACGGGGACCTTCGCGCCGGCGGACTGTGGTAAGTATCTCTTCTTCCGGTAACCTGACAGTGGAAGGCATAATCCGGAAGCCGTCGGGTTCAGGACCTATCCATGAGAGAAACTCCCAGCTTAAGCCACCATCCCTTGTTCTCACACATAAAGTCCTGCCTTCACTTCCGTCAGATTTGCCTGCAGTTAAAAATACCAGCAACTCATTTTCCCCTTCAACCAGATAATCTGTTCTTGCTGCAATTCCCGGAGTATCGAAAAGTGGCAGAGCATAAGGTCCGTTCCAGTTTTTACCCCGGTCGTAGGAATAATAAAAACGGGACCGACCTTCACCCCTGTGATCCTCCATCCTGAAAGTCAATGCCAGGTCAGGGTGCGTAAAGTCAATAGGTTCATTTAATCTGGTGATGGGGGGATATTCCACATCCGGCAGTGGAGTGCCGAAGAGCATATCCCCGCGCGGCAGCAGGGCATTCTGGTTTTCAGGATATTCAAGTTCCCATGTTTCCCCGCCGTCCAGGCTTCTTGCCAGTACATGATGTTCGGGTTTTTCAGGATTAACTGCATGAAACCCTCCACGATCCTCATAATATGCAGTACAAAAACCAACCAGTATTTCATCTTCCCATGACCATATTCCGTGATTGGCAGG
>PXAP01000338.1 GCA_003567115.1 Bacteroidota bacterium | reverse complement strand
CATAGCATGTGGCTTTGTAGCAGTATTCTCCGTGACCGGGGAATTCCTTCTCACAACTGCATGTTTTATAATCAATATCCGGATGTATTTTGTTTATATGCCTGAGCGGCAGTCCATGATATGAGAAAATAATATGATCATATTCCCGGTATCCGGCGGACCGTATCCTTTCAGCAAAGGCATCGATAAATCCCGGGTTGTCATAAAACCGGTTAATGACCCGGATTTCGGGAATTACCTCCCATTTTCCAACCTGGTCCATGATAACTGCCAGTGATGTTCCTGTGGTAGAGGAAGCGTACTGGGGGTAAAGAGGTAATGCAATTATTTCTGAATAACCCCTCTTCCTTATCTCTTCCAGAACCTTTTTCAGGTTCGGGTTGCCATAGCGCATTGCCAGAAATACACGGAATCTGCTGTCAAGGATGTCCTGCAATTTATTTCTCACCTGTTTTCCATAGTAAAGCAGGGGGGAACCATTATCCGACCAGAGCATTTTATAGAGCCTTGCCGATCCGGCCGCCCTGAAAGGAACGATAACCAGGTTAACCAGGATTTTTCGCAGCAGCCAGTGAACATCGATTACCCTGGGATCATTCAGGAATTCAAAAAGATACCTCCGCACATCCTTTACCGAGGGCGAATCGGGTGTTCCCACATTGATCAGTACTACTGCAGTTTCACTCTGTCTCATTGACAGGCAATTTAAATTTAATAAAAACCCGCGGACTTTGGGCGCGGTCATCTCCTTGCGGGGCTTTGCCCGAAAGTTATATGCGTTAAAAATTCGCGGTGCGAAGCAAAAATCGAGGATAAAATTACCTCCTTTGGTGGTGACTAACCCAGCTAATCCGATTTTAGCGAATTTTTTACATGTATTACGAAGTTAGTTATTTATTTTAGCTTGTGTAACCGGTTTTTCGGGAGTGGTTGAGCCGGTTATAAAGATCCGCTCACTCCTTCTGCCTCCCTCTTATATTTTCAACTACCTCACCGGCAATGGTTCTGGCCTGTCTTATCCTGTCGGCCATGCCGATACCGTCACGAATGTTGCCTCCCAGAACCAGTCCCCGATACCTGCCCTCCAATCTCTCTATCGCCTCCAGCCTCTCCTTTGATGATGCGGTATATTGGGGGATGGCTCTTTTATACCGGAAAATCCTTAAAATGTCCGGATCCGGGTCCTTAATACCGAACATTTCCTGTATCTCTTTATATACAAGGGATTTTGTTTTGTCATCATTTAATTCCAGAAGCCCGGGATGCCTGTAACCACCCATAAATACTGACAGAAGGGCACCCCCTTCCGGTGCCCTGTTTTTCAGGAAAGATGATGTAAACAGTACCCCGAGAATATCCCTTTTTTCCACCGATGGCACCAGTCCCCCAAAAGCATTCAGCTCCGGGCCCTTCCAGTTTTTAAAACCCAAAATCACCTGTGTCACCCCGGCATATTCAAGATTAGTTACGGATGAAAGATCATCGCGGTCCAGAAAAGGAAACAGCGAAGGAAGCACCGCACTATCCACCGTCGAAATAACATAAGGCGCAGTCAGCTCAAGAGGATTGCCATTTATTGAGCCTTTAACCGCAAAACGGCCTTTACGGGAAATTACCGTTGTAAGGTCTTTAGAATTCAGAAAAATCCTGCCTGCGCCAACCCCTTCGGCAAGGTCATCTGTCAGCGAAGCGAGTCCGCCCTCAGCTGAAAAAACTTCCCTGGTTGCCTTTTTCATCCTCTCATCACCCGGGTCAATTTTTTTTCTCACCGCTCCCCTTATAAAACTCCCGTAATTTTGCTCCAGTGCATACAGTTTGGGCAGGGCATACCGGGTAACCAGCCTGTCAGGATCGCCGGCGTATATTCCCGAAATAAAAGGATCGACGGCATAATCCAGGTAACTTCTGCCCAGCCTTCTTTTAACAAGCCCGGAAACTGTTTCAAAAGGATCATTTCCCTTTCGGCGGAACGGTTCACCCAGTATCCTGATTTTATCCCCGGCAGTGAATAGTGGAGTTTTAACCGCACTTATCAGTCCCCCGGGCAGGGCATGCCAACGGCCCGACTTCCAGATAAGCCTTCTTTTGGCATCGGGATTTGCAATTTCGAGTCTGCAACGACCTGCCAGATCTTCAAAAAGTTCTGCCGCCTCGGGGTGGGAGAGGACCCCGGTATTGGGCCCGGCCTCGTATACAAAACCATCTTCACTGAATGTCTGAATTACACCTCCCGTCCGGTTATCCTTTTCAAGAACAACAACATCGAGTCCCTGCTTCACAAGATACCATGCAGCAGTCAGCCCGGTCAGTCCAGCCCCGATAATTATAACATCAATATTAATTTTTTCAGCCATGAGTCTGCTCCGAAAGGTCAAAAATGATGATTTTTGACAAAAATTCAAATATATATAACACAATGATAAACAGCAGCATGAAATTTTGATTTTGCTGATTTTTGCCAAAAAAATACTTTATAGAGTGGATTCAGTCATATTCAGAAAGATCTGGAAAATTTTTTAGTGGCAGCGTCCATTAACGGGTCAAACGATGCCGCCACGTTTCTTACAAACAAAGAACCTTCACCGGTTATACTAACAGAATCATCAGTCAGATCAATAATCCCGTCTTTCTGAAACTGTTTTAATATCCTCTCGTTGTAACCGACAGTCTCTTTTATTGCATTGACACCGGTACCGAAACGATTTGCCATGTCAACCCAGCTTAAACGTTTGTTGCACATTAATTCCGTAATTACTTCCCGTATTATTATCTCAGCATCATTCAGAATGTAACCTTTACGCACGGGAAGAGATCCTCTGGCCACAGAATTGATATACTCCAGGGGCGACTTCGTATTCTGGGAATATACACGCTGGAGCTGGCTTATGGCTGAAACACCGAAAGCATAAACCTGACCGGTGGTAGCCCGGGTGCAATATCCCTGGAAATTGCGGTGCAGGGCGCCAGATTGCAAAGCCTGGTATAACTCATCTTTCTCAAGCACAAAATGGTCCAGCCCAATTGCTTTGTACCCGTTATCGATCAGCAGGGCGGATGCCTTCCTGTACATGGAGGCTTTTTCATCATTAGCCGGCATTCCGCGCTCCTCCAGTGTTTTTTGTGCCTTGTTTACCCAGGGTACATGAGCATAGGAAAAAGTAACCAGTCTGTCGGGTTTGATATCGACAGCTTTTTTAATGGTTTCCGAAAAACCGGCTGCTGTCTGGCCCGGTAATCCGTATATAAAATCGAGGTTTATCTTTACAGAAGGGTTTTCCGACCTCAGGAATGAAACAAGTTCTTTAACCGGCATCAGGGAGGGATCCCTGTTAACCCCATTCAGCACCTTTTCACTGAAATCCTGTATGCCAAAGCTGAACCGGTTAAATCCTGATTTTATCAATTGCCGCACATAGGGAATATCAAGCCAGGCCGGATTACATTCTATGGCGATCTCGGGTGAGGTATTGAATGAAAAGTTTCTGTGGAGCAAATCCATCAGTCTTACCAGGTATACTGAAGGGACAGAATTCGGCGTGCCTCCCCCGAAATGAACCTGTGACACTTTCCTTTTCCTGTCAATAAGTCCGCTTACCATCTTCAGCTCGGTATTTAAAGCATCAAAATAATCTTTTACGGTTTGCATATCCGGTAACGGGCAGGAGTTGCAGCCGCAATAGAGACACATTTTCCTGCAAAAAGGGATATGAAAATAGATGGATACCGGCTTTGGTTCCCAGTCATTTGACTGCTTTACTCCCTCCAGGTAATCGTCTGCCGAAAATTTATCATCAAAATAGTTGGCAGGTGGATAGCTGGTATAGCGCGGTACCGGGGTGTTGTATTTTTCCAGTAGTTTTATGTCCATTTTTATTGATCTTTCCCGGTGTGACTTTTCTTTATCAATATGTAAAAGTTTTAAATTCGAATTCCTGTAACTGCACTTTTTAAAAAGCAAAGATTAATGAGTTCAGCTTAAAAAGCAGCGATTCCCGAAATAATTAAATAAAGACAAATTATAATGCATTAATATCAAAGTATTAAAAAATAATCATTCGTGGTATTTATGATAAATTACCTTTTTATTCCGGACTCATTAATAGTTCCCGGAATAAGGGAAAATCAGCAAAAGTATAACTGATGCCCTACCGGTTCCAGTGTGCACTCCTTATCCAATTGGCCATGAACTTTGCATTATCATAAGGAGTATCCTTTATAAAACCGTGCCCAAGATTAAATATCCAGTCCCTGTTTGACTTTCCGAAGGCAATATATTTTTCCAGCCGGGCAGCAATTTCTTTCCTGCTTGCATATAATATTCTGGGATCCAGATTTCCCTGCAGGCCGATTTCCTTATGGACTGCCTTTCTTGCCATTTCCATTGGTGTCTGCCAGTCAATACTCAGATAGTCGCAGATATCGGGAGTTACCGTTTTAATGCCCATTCCCATACCTTTGGGAAAATATATGAACGGGATATTGTTGTCCCTTACAACACGGCTGATCCTCTTTATTGACGGCATGAACAATTCATTGTAGAGATCAAACGGCACAAGCCCTGCATGAGTGTCAAAAAGCTGGAACACATCTATACCGTGTTTGATCTGTCCCCTGACATATTCAATTGAAACATCGGTAACAATTTCAATTATTTCGCCGGTAAGGGACCTGTTTTCATACATGAATCTGATTGCTTCGGGAAAATCAGCTTTTTTGCCCAGACCCTGTATCATGTAGCACATTACCGTCAGAGGCGCCCCGCAGAAACCGATCAGTGGTATAGATGAAGGTTTGGCCTCAATTACCTTGTCTATAATGTTGTAGACAAACCGGAGTTTTGACGGATCGGGATTGAGTTGTGCAATGGGGTCGGTGCTGCCGGCAAGGGGAGAAGAAAATACCGGTCCGTTTTCAGTAAATTCGAAGCCCATTCCCATTGCGTAGGGAACCATGAGAATATCTGAAAAGAGTATAGCTGCATCTACACCAAGGTCATTTACAGGAAGCAGTGTAACATCGGCACCTATATCAGGAGTATTCATCATATGCCACAGGGAATATTTTTCTTTCAGCAGTCTGTATGAAGGCAGCACTCTCCCGGCCTGTCTCATAAACCAGAATGGCGGTCTTTTGGTCTGTTCACCCGCCATGGTTTTTAAAAGAAGAGAATTACGGGAATTGGTATTTTGCTCTTTTGTCATGGTGTAATATTTCGTTTTACTCCTTAAGCCGGTCAAGTATCTTTTGGCATTTGTCGATCGTGTACCGGATATCACTTTCACTGTGTGCTGATGATACAAAGCAGGCTTCAAACTGGGAGGGGGCCATGTAAACCCCCTCATCCAGCAATAAGTTGATAAACCGGGCAAACATTTCCGTATCACAGGTCATTACATCCTTATAGGCTGATACTTTCTTTTCGGAAGTAAAGAAGATGGTAAACATTGAACCCACCCTGTTTACAACTGCCGGTATACCCGATTTATGCAGGTTTTCGCACAACCCTTTTTCAAGCAGAGCCGACTTCTTCTCAAGCTCATTGTAAAACTCCCCGTTACTGTTAATGGTCTGCAAAGTTGCTATTCCTGCTGCCATTGCCAGGGGGTTACCTGAGAGTGTCCCTGCCTGGTAAACCGGGCCGGACGGGGATAGGCTGTCCATTATATCTTTCCTTCCTCCGTAGGCTCCAACCGGCAAACCGCCGCCTATTATCTTTCCCAGGGTGGTCAGATCGGGAGTGATCCCCAGCAGTTCCTGGGCGCCTCCTTTTGCCAGGCGGAAACCGGTCATTACCTCATCGAAAATAAGGATAGCTCCATACCATGTGCACAGGGTCCTGATGGTCTGAATAAATTCCCTGTCCGGCTCAATGACCCCCATATTGCCTGTTACAGGCTCAATAATAACAGCAGCTATTTTATCGCCATGCATTGTGAAGAGGTTTTCTACCGATCCGGTATCGTTGAATCCGGCGGTAAGCGTATCTTTTGCAGTGCCTTTGGTAATGCCCGGAGAATCAGGTTCTCCGTGAGTCAGTGCTCCTGAACCGGCTTTTATCAGGAAGCTGTCGCCATGGCCATGATAACAGCCTTCGAACTTAATTACCATATCCCGGCCGGTGAAACCCCGGGCAAGCCGTAGTGCACTCATGGTTGCCTCGGTTCCCGAATTAACCATTCTGACACTTTCGACCGAAGGTATCATTTCCCCGATCAGTTCGGCCATTTGTGTTTCAAGGATGGTTGGCGCCCCGTAGCTTGTTCCTGACCCTGCTGTTTCCCGGACCGCCTTCACAACCTCCGGGTGTGCATGACCCAGAATCATTGGTCCCCATGAACCCACGTAATCAATAAATTCATTCCCGTCGATATCATATATTGCTGAACCATCTGCTTTTTCAATGAACAGGGGGTTACTACCGACACTTTTAAAAGCCCTTGCCGGTGAGTTAACCCCGCCGGGGATGCTTTTCAATGCCCGGTTAAATGCTTCGATACTTTTTTCTGTGCGCATCAGATCAATTATTTTTTATATTAACTAGATTAAATTGCTGATTAAATGATAAAAAGGTCACAAACAGGTTAAAAGTTCCAACTCTTACAAAATCTCGTTTGTTAGTAGATGTTTTAGCCTCACCAGGATGGGCTTGTTTATAATTCTGTAATAATATCCTGTGTATGATATGAAATAATTATATCGGCACCGGCCCTTTTTATTGAAGTCAATATTTCCCTGACTATCCGCCTTTCGTCAATCCATCCTTTTTCGGCAGCAGCCTTTACCATTGAAAATTCACCGCTTACATTATAGGCTGCAACGGGAATATTGAAATTGCTTTTAACTTCATTTATAACATCCAGGTAGCTGAGCGCCGGTTTTACCATTACAATATCCGCACCCTCTTCAATATCCAGTCCGATTTCCCG
This sequence comes from Bacteroidota bacterium, assembly GCA_003567115.1. GTDB lineage: Bacteria > Bacteroidota > Bacteroidia > Bacteroidales > PUMT01 > PXAP01. The sequence continues at coordinate 1,067 of PXAP01000338.1, read as the reverse complement.
AAGTGCTTCATCTTTATTGGCCGGATCCATCTGGTAGGTGGCGCGGTCACCAAATTTCGGGGCGCTTTCGGCTGCTTCGCGAAACGGCCCGTAAAATGCAGACGAGTATTTGGCTGAATAGGACATAACGGGCAGGTTATGGAAGCCTTTGCTGTCAAGTTCTTTTCTGATGGCAGCCACCCGGCCGTCCATCATATCACTTGGTGCAATCATATCGGCACCTGCCTCGGCAAGTGATGCCGACTGGCGGGCAAGGGTAGCTATGGTTGAATCATTATCCACATCACCACTTAATATCGTACCACAGTGCCCGTGAACCGTATATTCGCAGTTGCAAACATCTGCAATTACAAACATTTCCGGGTTCTCCTTTTTTACAGACCTGATTGCCTGCTGGACAATGCCGTCGGGTGAGCTGGCAATTTCCCCCGTCTCATCCTTCTGATCAGGGATACCGAAAAGCAGTACTGCCTGAACCCCTTTTCCGGCGAGCATACTGCAATGTTCAGTCAGCCTGTCCACTGAAAACTGATAGTTGCCCGGCATGGATCCGACCGGATTACTTATATTTTTACCGTGTCTGACAAACAGGGGCATAACCAGGTTTGCCCCTCTCAGCATGGTTTCCCTGATCATGTTCCTGGTTGCCGCCGATTTTCTTAACCGGCGAAGTCTTGTTACCGGAAAGCTCATTTTTCAGATTTTATATTTTTTGTTAATATCAGTATTATGGATGATTAAAAGATTGGTTTAATTATCAGTTGTTCTATAGCATAACACTTTCTTCGGTTCTTTGTGATGTTGCAGCACAATATTGTTTTGCATTCAGTTAATTATCAAATGTTGTTTAGCATAACACTTTTTTCAGTTCCTTGTTATATTGCGGCATATATTATCTTGCACTCAACTGATTGTTAATAGTTTATAACACAACATTGTTCCCGGTTCCTTGTTATATTCCGGCAGAATATTGTTTTGAACCCGGTTAAAGTCAGCAGTTCATCAGCAGCCATTACCTGTAATGATTCATAATTGCCTCTGCAATGCCTGATGAATTCATTTTATTT
>PXAP01000146.1 GCA_003567115.1 Bacteroidota bacterium | reverse complement strand
TTCACCTTTCAGCGTTGCCAGTCCCTCCCCCTCCTTTGTCCAGTTGAGGCGCCTGTATGCAGCCTTGTCGCTTTCGGGCGACATCACTTCTCCGGTTTGCATATTGCGCAGCTGCAGCCCGTTTCCCGCTTTGCCATGGGCATCAGTAAGCCATGCCAGCCATTTGCCCTTTTTGTCGAACGAAAATTCAGATACATTACCGAAATTAAAAGTATTTCCCTTTCGGGGATTAACAAGCAGCAGGTCGGTTCCCCTGCCTGCATCATCGTCCTGTGAAGGTTTAGGGGTTGTCAGGTGCACCGCGATCCATTCGGGGTTTTCACCCGAAAATGAGAACGACCTCACATTTTCATATATGCTCTCCTCGTCATTCTGCAGATCGATCAGGTTCATCTTATTGGCGGGGGCATCTCCCCGGCCCGCCTTCTCTTTCTCCTCTTCGGTGGGATAGACCATAAAAGCCACGAATCTGGAATCGTGGCTGAAGGCGATCGCATTTCCTGCACCGCCCCCGGTTTCCCCAATCGGGAAGGTCTTTTTGATATCGCCGGTGGTGCTTTGCAGTACCAGTTCCGAATTGCCCTTGTTCGGGCTGTACCAGTATGCAAACCAGCTGCCGTCGTTTGAGATGGTGACCGAGCCGCCATGAATATATTTCCAGCCGGCAACATCCTGCCACCCGACAGGTCGCGGTTCTTCAGGAGCTTTATCATCTGAACCGGAGCCATCAGTCATAATTACCCCGGTATTGTGAAATCCGGGGCCGGAATCTTCAGGCCTTTTAGTTTCGGCAGACTGAAGGGGATTGTGTCCTGAAAGGACGATAATCAAAGCGGGTATAATTATACCGCGTACAATAAGGTTTAACAGGTTCATTCGTACAAATTAAAGTTATCAAAATGTTACTAATTCACAATATGGTAAACTTGCTTTTCAAGCTCATGGATACCTCAGGTTGTTTGTACATGTATATTTGTGTTATAAAATAACATGAGGGATTTATATGTGTCAACTTTGATTTGGATAATTATCGGAGAATATTGCCGGCCCGGCTCAAAGTCTTCCCGGCCGTTATAAATGTAATGCAAAATTATAAAAAAATGACGTTCAGGGTTGAATAAAAATGGTTTATTGGACAAAAAATAAGCCGGCAAGAAGATACAGGGCCCAGCGTTCAGGTTAAATAAAAATGCTTCATCGGGCAAAAAATTCTGACCGACGTTAAATTTTATTACTGACTTTCTGCTTTTTTGCAGTTTTCATTCAATTTAAGTTATCATCTTCGTTACCTCTGATTAATGTTAGCTTGTGAAGTTAATCTCGTTTTGCGATGCGTGGAATGCAGTATATCGGCCTATTTCCGTTTTTCACGGAAGAACTCCCTGATCATTGCGGCGCATTCCTTCTCCATTACACCTGTTATGATCTCTGTTTTGGGGTGTAGCAGGTTTTTGTTGGTAAGGGTAAAGCCCAGCTTTTCATCGTCTGCACCCCACACTATTTTTCCGATGCGGGTCCAGTATGCCGCCCCGGCACACATGGTACAGGGCTCAAGTGTCACATAGAGGGCGCAGTCGTTCAGGCACTTGCCCCCAAGGTAGCCTGATGCCGCCGTGAATGCCTGCATCTCGGCATGGGCAGTGGTGTCGTTCAGGGTCTCGGTGAGGTTGTGTGACCTGGCAATTATCATGTTGTTGGCCACGATAACAGATCCCACGGGTACCTCATCCCTGTCCATTGCTTTTCCTGCCTCTTTGAGGGCCTCTTTCATGAAATATTCGTCTGAAAAAACGGTGATATCCATAAATATTGGATTTTGGGCAACTTAAAACATCCGCATCCCTTCGGGAGCGGTCATGTCCTTGCAGCACTTTGCCCGAAAGGCATATGTGGTTCAAAAAATTCGCGGTGCCCGGCAAAAACCAGGGTTAAAGCCACCTTCCGGGGGCGGATATTCCAAATTTAGCGAATTTTTTATACCTGGCCGGAGGCAATTGTTTTTTCTGCTGATCAAACTTAACAACAAAAATATTTTTAATTTAGCAAACTAACCAAATTTTATAAGATGTACAGGACAAATACATGCGGAGAACTGAATCTGAAACATGCAGGTGCTGAAGTTACACTGAGCGGATGGGTGCAACGCTCGCGTGATCTTGGCGGAATGACATTTATCGATCTGCGCGACCGGTACGGGATAACCCAGCTTGTTTTTAATATGGAGGCCGATGATGCATTATGCAAAGAGGCTAGAAAACTGGGACGTGAATGTGTTATTCAGGCAGTTGGCAGGGTAAGGGAGCGTTCAAATAAAAATCTGAAAATACCAACCGGAGAGATCGAGATAGAGGTTAACTCCCTTAAGGTGCTCAATGCTTCAATACTTCCTCCTTTTACCATTGAGGATGAAACCGACGGGGGGGATGATCTGAGAATGAAATTCCGCTATCTGGATCTGAGGCGGAATCCCATGAAAAATAACATGGAGCTCAGGCACCGTATGGCCATGGAAATAAGAAATTATATGGACGGACAGGGTTTTATTGAGATCGAGACACCTGCTATGATCAAATCAACTCCTGAAGGTGCCAGGGATTTTGTCGTTCCGTCAAGGATTAATCCCGGCCAGTTCTATGCACTGCCCCAGTCCCCCCAGATATTCAAGCAGTTGCTCATGATTGCAGGTTATGATAAATATTTCCAGATTGTAAAGTGTTTCAGGGATGAAGACCTGAGGGCGGACAGGCAGCCGGAGTTCACACAAATAGACTGCGAGATGTCGTTTGCCGGGCAGGATGATGTGCTCAATGCTTTCGAGGGACTAACAAAGCATTTGTTTTTAAGGATAAAGAATATGACTTTCAACGGCCCTTTTCCCCGTATCACCTTTAATGATGCAATGGACAGGTACGGCACCGATAAGCCGGATATCCGTTTTGGGATGGAATTAACTGAAATTACCGAATATACACGCGGCCGTAATTTTAATGTATTTGATGATGCGGAGTATGTCGGATGTATATGCGCGGAGAATTGCGCCTCTTTTTCTCGAAAGCAGATCGATCAATTAACCGGATTTGTGAAAAAGCCCCAGATAGGGGCCAGAGGTCTGGTGTATGTTAAATATAATAAAGACGGAACCATTAAGTCGTCCGTAGATAAATTTTATGATGAAGCTGCCATCCGGAAATGGATAGAGCTGTCGGATGGCCGCCCCGGAGATCTTCTGCTGATTCTGGCCGGTGAACGTGTTTCCACACAGGGAGCTTTGTCCGAATTGAGACTTGAGATGGGACGTCAACTTGGATTGATAAATAAAGACGATTATGCCCCTTTGTGGGTTATTGATTTTCCTCTCTTTGAATGGGATGAGGAGACCGGCAGGTTTTATGCAAAACATCACCCTTTTACATCACCCAAAACTGAAGATATTTCTCTTCTGGATACTGATCCGGCCTCTGTTTGTGCCAATGCTTATGACCTGGTAATAAACGGTGTAGAGATTGGCGGCGGATCGGTTCGGATCCACGACAAAAGCCTCCAGCAAAAGATGTTTGAAAAACTTGGATTTACTGATGAGCAGGCAAATGAGCAGTTTGGCTTTCTGATGGAAGCTTTTCGTTACGGGGCTCCGCCACATGCAGGCGTTGCTTTTGGCTTTGACCGGTGGGTTGCTGTTTTTGCGGGCTGCTATTCGATAAGGGATGTTATTGCCTTTCCGAAGAATAATTCGGGACGCGACCTTATGATAGACTCCCCCTCCGCACTGGCCCCTGAGCAGTTAAAGGAGCTGAGGCTGAAAATTGATAACCGGGAATAATATTTCCCTGCTGACATTAAACGGAAAAAGCACACCGGCTTAAGCTTTTCTTTACGACTCCGTGCTTTTTATTAAGCCGGAGATTTATCAGATTCTTTTTTTATAAATACGGAGATCAGGCAGTTACCTTTTTATAAACCTATAGATTTATCAGATGCTTTTTTTTAAACCTGCAATTATACAGGTGTCCTCTTTTTAGAAATCAGTAGATCAGACAGTTACCTTTTTTATAAATCCGTAGATTTAACAGGTACCCCGATCAGGGTGGCAGGTGTGAATCGTGTTATTTTGACATTCAGATAATCGCCTGGCTTGTATCCCCTTCCGGGGAAAACAACCACCTTGTTCTGTGATGTCCGCCCGGAAAGTTCGCCGGCCGATTTTTTTGATGTTCCTTCGACCAGAACTTCAAAGGTTTTGCCCGGATCAGCCTCTTTGCTCCGGGCAGAGAGCCTTCCCTGCAGTTCTATTATCTCAGTCAGTCGCTTTGACTTCACCTCTTCGGGTACGTCATCATTTAATTTTTTTGCTGCCGGGGTATCAGGTCTTTCGGAGTATTTGAACATATATGCAAAATCATATTCTGCCTCTTTCATAAGGCTGAGTGTCTGAAGATGGTCGTGGTCGGTTTCCGAGCAGAATCCGGCAATGATATCGGTTGAGACAGAGCACCCCGGAATGATCTCCCTGATGGCCGAAACACGTTCAAGATACTGCTCCCTGGTATATTTCCTGTTCATGAGCTTCAGGATTCTGCTGCTTCCCGATTGCACCGGAAGGTGTATATGTTTGCATATATTACTGTGACCGGCGATAGTATGAAGCAGCTCGTTGCTGAGATCTTTGGGGTGGGAAGTTGCGAAGCGCAGCCGCATTTCGGGGTGCTTTACCGCTATTTCAGCAAGCAATTCCGCAAAACCGAACGTTCCCGGTCCGTTCTCCTTTTTCCACCTGTAGGAATTGACGTTTTGTCCCAGCAGGGTAACCTCCCGGTATCCCTTTTCAGCAAGCTCATCTGTCTCACCAAGTATTGATCCTGGATTGCGGCTCCGTTCTTTTCCCCGCGTAAGCGGAACAACACAATAGGAGCAGAAATTGTTGCATCCCCTCATGATCGAAACAAATGCAGAAACCCCGTTCCTGTCGAGCCTCAGGGGACTGATATCGGCATAGGTCTCTTCCCGGCTCAGGAGTACGTTGATAGCCTGCCGGCCGGCTTCAGCCTCTACGATAAGGGCGGGGAGCTCACGGTAGGAATCGGGCCCTGTGACAATGTCGATCAGCTTCTCCTTTTCCAGCAGCTTTTCCTTAAGCCTCTCTGCCATGCATCCGATAATACCAACAAGCACTTCCGGGCGCTTTTTTTTAATTTGCCTGAAAACATCCAGTCTTCCCCAAATCCGCTGTTCGGCATTTTCCCTGATCGAACAGGTATTAACAAGAATAATATCTGCCTTATCTATATCGGGAGTGCTGCCAATACCGTTTTCCTGCATGATGGAGACTACGACTTCGCTGTCGCTTACGTTCATCTGGCAGCCGTAGGTTTCGATATAGAGCTTGCGGGTGCCTGGCGGGGAGACGGATTTATTCATAAAGTGGGTTAATACCCCGACCCTTAGGGCCGGGAAAAATAATCTATATGATACTTCGGGGCTCTGCCCCGGGTTAGTTTATTTAATAATCAATAAATTCTGTTATTCAGATACTTTGAATTCAGTTTTTCAGGTTCCATGGATCCTCCGCTTCTGCACCCTGTGTTTTTTGTGACAAGGTAAGATGAGGGATTTGCCCGCGGGTAAAGATGATATTTTGCTTAATTTCAGAGACATTTATCCGGGTTTGTACCGTTCTTTTCTTTCAGGGAATTATTTCTGCAAAGTTACATCTTGCAGGTTGATTTACAAAGAGGAAATGCTGCGGGGTTGCGGAGGCGGGGATATTTACCTGCCGGGCTGGCCGGTGGCAGAGTTGGTTTTGCGCATTCTTCCGGGATGGTTGTGGTCATATGTCGCCTGAAAAGGTAAAGGTGACAGGTCCGGATGGGAAAGGTGTAAGGGGTGGGCGGTTCATCTTCATTTGTAATATATTACGCCTTAACATTAAATTATACATCTGACTAATATCTTAAAAAACACTAAACGCAGCATGTGTAATCGACGAAGTCAATTTTTTCATTTGTTTGTGTGTAATTTTGGCTGAAAAAATTTAATGTATATTTGCAAAAAATTGGAAAAATTGTTATGTCAGGACACAGTAAATGGTCGACGATAAAAAGAAAAAAGGGGGCGCTTGATGCCAGGCGGGGCAAAATATTTTCCCGTATTGTCAAGGAAATTGATATTTCTGTAAGGGAGGGAGGCCCCGATCCTGATGCCAATCCGCGTCTGAGGCTTGCCATAGACAATGCCAAGGGTGTGAACATGCCCAAAGACAATATCGAGAGAGCCATCAACAAAGCTGACAGGGATCCGTCAAATTTGCAGGAGACCACTTTTGAGGGCTATGCCCCATATGGTGTTGCAATATTCATAGAATGCCTTACCGACAATCATCTTCGTACAGTCAGCAGTATAAGGTCGGTTTTCAATAAAAGAGGCGGTAATCTTGGAACACATGGATCGCTTGGGTTCCTTTTTGACCGCAAGGGGATCATTACCGTTCCCAAAGAAAAAGTTGAAGATACCGAATCCTTTGAGCTTGAGGTAATTGATGCAGGAGCCGAGGATATTGAGATAAATGAAGAGGTATACTATATAACCACCTCAATGGAGGAATTCGGTCCGGTAAGGAAAAAAATTGAAGATACAGGGATAGAGCCCGAAAATGCCGGATTGCAGCGTATTCCGAATACCCTGAAGCAACTGGATGTTGATGAAGCACTCAGGGTGCTCAAAATGGTCGAGGAGTTTGAAGACGATGATGATGTGCAGAATGTATATCACAACCTTGAAATAACCGATGAGGTTGCGAAGGCCCTGGAACAGGACTCCTGAGTCTTTCCTTTTTATCACTGGCCTGTTATCCGTCAAGCAGCTTAATGTTCGGCTCCCCGCGGGAGAAGCTATTAACCGGCTGCACGTTAATCATCCAGTTTTGAGTAAAGGGATGTTATGTTTTTTCCTGAAAAGGGTATTTATTGGTTCCCTGCCGGGACCGGGTATCTCCTTCCCCGAAAGGGAGAAAAACTATTCACCAATATGTTGATGGCTCCGTTCAGCTGAAGTGCGCATCTTTTTATTCCCCGAAAGGGAGAGTTTTGTTACCGAGTTTTTCCCGAACTATTGGATAAAGATCGGTCCGTCCGGCCCGAGAGGTATGCCTGAATAAATCCACAGTACCATCAGCAATGTCCAGAAAATGGTAAGGAATATGGTGTATGGCAACATGGTAGAGATGATTGTGCCTATACCATAACGTTCATCATACTTCTGGGCGAAGGTTACTATCAGTGCAAAGTAACTCATCATGGGGGTTATAAGGTTGGTAAGCGAATCTCCTATCCTGAAGGCTGCCTGGGTAATTCCCGGGTGGTAAGGGTTGTCAAGCAGCATCAGCATGGGAATGAACACAGGTGCAATGATTGCCCATTTGGCTGAAGCGCTGCCCATAAAAAGATTGATGAATGCTGACAGAAACACAAATGCCACTATGAGCATGGGCCCGGTAAAGCCTATGTCCCTTAATCCCGATGCTCCTTTGATTGCAATAATGAGTCCGAGATTGCTCTGATTGAAGAAGTAGACAAACTGGGCTGCAAAGAAAACCAGAACAATATAACCGCCCATACCTGACATTGACCTGATAATGTGTTTCATCAGGTCTTTGTCATTTTTTATGGTGCCTACTACTGCGCCATATACAAGTGCAGGGATAAAAAAGAACAGCAGAATTCCGATTATTATACCGTCAAAAAAGGGTGAATGAAGGATGGAGCCTGTTTCCGGATCACGCAGCAAACCGTTTTCGGGGATTACTGTCATGGCCATCAGGGTAACAAAGACCAGGGTGGTAATTCCTGCCAGCTTCAGTCCCTTACGTTCCTTTCCGGTCAGGTTCTGTATGGCAAATTTTTCTGTGCTGCCTTTGTATTTACCCAGCCTTGGTTCGACAATCCTGTCGGTCACCCATGTGCCCACGAAAAGAACGACAAAGCTTGATGCTATCATAAAATAGTAGTTAAC